>JAGAEW010000131.1 GCA_017612935.1 Oscillospiraceae bacterium | reverse complement strand
TCCCGCGACATGACAATCTCTCTCTGCTCATCCTCTGGATACCGTCCTTCAAGCAAATAGTCTGTAGAAAGCAACGGTGCAGTCTGTCCATAATAATTTTCCCGCACCACTAGGGGTATGGAGAGCAGGGGTGGATCAGAACGCAGGAGCTCAGGGTTATTAGACTGTTCGCTTTCGTGTAGTAAATCCAAAAATTTTTCAGAAAATTGGCAGTTTTCTATAAACACATCCCGCAAATGATACTTTTGTACAAGCTCCGGAATATCAGAATATCGAATTAAAGAGTAGTATCTGGACTCCTCTACAGAAATTCCCTGACATTTCGCGTATTTCTGGTTCAATTCTCCATATTCTTCTTCTGCTGTATAAACAAGTATGGAGTTGTCATCCTGTGCAGGCTCATCTCGATCATAACGTTCTAAGAAAACCACATGGTTGAAAAACACAAATATCGTGGCATAGAGCAGCAGCAGCAACCATGA
Organism: Oscillospiraceae bacterium; assembly: GCA_017612935.1. Classification (GTDB taxonomy): domain Bacteria; phylum Bacillota; class Clostridia; order Oscillospirales; family Oscillospiraceae; genus JAFRPC01. The sequence continues at coordinate 7,327 of JAGAEW010000131.1, read as the reverse complement.
AAGCAAGGTCGCAGGACGCAGGAGATGTCGGAAAACAAGTCTTCTTCCTGGATATTTGCAATTGCAGGGCTGCAATGATTCCACTGTAGAAGCTTGTGTCTGATTGGAGTAGCTAAGCGTTATGCTGTCTTTTTCCACCAAAATCGTGTGATGCTCAACCAATTCCAACCGTGGGTCATGGGATACAATCACAAAAATTCTGGATAAAGACATTTCCTGTAAGAGAGCTTTAAGCACAAAAACTGATTCATCATCCAGATTATTAGTTGGTTCATCCCAGAACACGAAGGGTGTATCCTTGATCAAACTTGCAATAAGATTCAGTTTGACCAGTTCTCCTCCGCTTACATCAAATAACTTGTGATTCAGATCCAAATGAGTCAACTCTAAACGGCTAAGCAAGCTTTGAAGCAGAACTTGATCCACATTGTCATTGTAGCGCAGAAGGTAATCTCTGATTTTGACGTTATAATCCACCGGATTTTGCTCTGCATAAGAAAACCACGCACAGTTTTTCTCTTGGAATCGTGGGGTAAAAACAATATTTTTGAGGATTGTTGTCTTCCCGACACCATTCGATCCCACAATCAGATAGATGCCCTTTTGATTCAAATTGATTTCCTGATTGGAAAAATGAATAGAGCTATTTTTGATTTCGATATTAAACTTCATAAATTCCCTCAAAGTGATAAATTCGGCGAAGCCTATACCGCAGAAAAGCATAGGATGAGAGAATTACAGAGATTCCCGTTCCTACGCACGTCAGAGCAACGGCAGCAAACAAGACCGTTTGTTCCGGCACCACGAGGCACATATAGCTACAGACAGCCGCTCCGGCTGCCGCAATCAACAGCTTCCATAACGGCATAATCCGCTTTTGCAACATTGCACGCTGTAAGACATTTTGCGGCACAGCCAGATTCCGCATAAGGGTTATATAGTTTTGGAGCAATTTGAGGCTGATGAAAAAATACAAATAATAAAATAACACACTCCCTGCAAGGGCAATTCCCAAAAGCTCAATGCTGTCCAGAAGGCTTTGTAGCGAAGCGATATCTTGTGAAATCCGATTTGTGGTATTATTCTTTATAAAATAATTACCATTGACTTCAGTCAGCTTTGTTTCATCAAGGTCGAGAACAGTATATAGAATCGGCTGTTCCGCCGCGCCTTCCTCCATGTAAGAACGAGCAATTTCTTGGTATGCTCTATAATCTATCGGTATAGAAACGCCATCTTCCGAAGGCTCGGCAAGGGCAACAATCCCGTCATAGACGGATATCCGCTCCAAACTTTCCGCAGTCATATCGGATGACTGCGAATGCACAGCCTGATATAGTCTGGTGATAATACTCTGCTCTCCATTTACAACATTCATGCAGATACACGGGAGCACAATACGCCCCAAATCCTCATTCAAAATCATCCCCAAGCTTCCACCACTGCTCAGAGATTCCTGTAGGCTCTGCCCATAGAGCTTGAGAAAATCCAAATCCACGCTGCCCCGATACTGTTTGTATGCCTCCAGCGGAAGATAGCCCTGTGCAATCATTGTCATCGGATTGTAATAGAGCTTGGAAGCAATATTGGTCTGATTTTCTCGGAATACTTCCGGTTTTGGCGTATTTGTCAGCAGAGCCGCCAATCCCGCGCATACGCTGGACAAAATTATCAAAGCATAGAGCAGAATACCAACCACATCTCGTCGCAGGAGCTTTTCTGGTCTTGGATCAGAAATGCTCCTTTGTGGAACTGTGATTTCATAGTCAGTATCAACCGTCTGATCTGGAAAAAGCTTTCCATCGCGGAACTGATAAGTCCTATCTGCCAGCGGAAACAAGCGCTCATCATGGGTCACAATCAGGAGGGATTTTTCCAGAGCCAATTCAGCAATCATAGTTTTTACCGTTTCGACGGCACGATAATCTAAATCGTTGGTCGGCTCATCAAGAAACACCAGCGCGTTTTCTACAAAAAACAGTCTAAGCAGGGAAACCAGCCGTTTTTCTCCTCCGCTCAAATGCTGCGGTTTGCGCTCCAGAATATAGCGAAGCTGAAACAACTCCAAAAGCTCCAGAAGCCGCGTTTCGTCCTTATGAAAAAGCATCAAGTTGTCAGCAACAGAAAGTTCGCTGAAAATTAAATCGTTCTCTTGAGCAATCAGTGTGATGGCATCAGGATTCTGATATATAATATGATTCATCAGGGTTGTTTTGCCACAACCGTTTTTACCGATGATGAGCGTAACACCCTGCTCCGGAAGCACAAGCTCTGTTTCGGGGTATAGCTGTTTCTGATTCAAGCTCATCGCCCCGATAGAAAAACGGTAGTTCATCTACTCCTCCTGATTTTCGATCTTCTTTGAAACAATTTATGGTTTATTTGTTACTGCACACAGCTTAAAGTTCTCCAATGCTAATTTCAACCTTCAAGCGCGAACGATTGCTCATCGTTTTTTCTCAAGCATTAGAACCAATTCGGAGGCAAGATCATTTCCTGCTGTTTTTATGACCTTAAAGCGGACATCGCGCCACCAACTGGGAGAGATGAAAAACGCATGGCACTTTTTTTATTTGTGTCAAAGGTGATTCCATCTTGAAGAAGCACAAAATCTTCGCCTCTTTTGGCGTAGTAGAGCGCATATTCGCAGAAGGAATCGCCTGTTTGCTGATAGAGCTCCAGCGTATCTGCATAAACTGCATAGTACGGGGAAGTTTTCTCGGATACATTCTTAAACAGCGAAAGCGAAACTGTCGCCTGTGAATCCCAATTTATAAAACGGCTGCAGTTTCACCACGCAGGAAGAGGTGGACGCCCTGCTGGAGGCTGTCAGAAACGCAGTTTCGCGCTTGAAATAATTCCTTTCGCATTCACGTTACCACAAACTCCGCCCCTTTCCCGGCTCGGAAAGGGGCGGAGCGGTTTTAGACAGGGTTTTTCCTGCAAATATGAATCAGGTGGGAGGAGCTTCCCAGCAGCTCCCGGCGCTGACAGAACTGCAAGTGATAGCGGGCGTAGGCCTCAAATGCAGCGTCCGACATGGAAAACGCCTCGTTATGCTCCGCCAGCTCCAAAATGCCGTCGGCTGCCACCGTAGTCAAGTGGGTCACAGGCAGCTCCCGGTACAGCCCCTCCAGCTCGTCAATCTCATAGCCGGTAAAAAGCTGCTCCTGAAAGTGGCGCACCTGAAAGACTTCCGTGAAGTTTTCCTCCATTCCCTCTATGAAGCTGTCATTCAAATAGTTGTCCACCATGATGGCGTGTACGGACAAAAACGCGGTGAGGAGCGTCCCGCCCGGCTTTGTGACCCGGACTGCCTCCCGCAGGGCGGCATCCCGCTCCGCCGCTTCGTAGAGGTGATACATGGGGCCAAGCACCAGCGTCATGTCGAAGCTGCCGTCCGGAAAGCGGTTGAGATCCGTCGCGTCCCCCTCCAGGGCAGTCAGATTGCGCAATCCTTCTGCATTCTGCCGCAAAAGCTCCAGATTCCGTTTCGCCAGCTCTACGGCGGTCACCGGATGCGCTTCCTTTGCAAGGGCGATGGAGTAGCGCCCCGTCCCGGCTCCCAGCTCCAGCACCGACTGACCGGGCTTCAAATAGCGGTGAATGAAGTGCATGGTCGTCCGGTATTCCATCTGCCCGTGGCGGCTTTTAATCAGACGCCTGTCTTCGTTATCTCCCGTGTAAAACTCATTGAGCATCTTGTTTCGTTCCATCTTGCGCCTCCTTCTCTCGGAACTCTCGTTTTAGAGCATTTCCCAGACGAATACCGCCGTATCCTCCAGTTCAATATCTCTGGGACGGAAGCTGGCGCTGAGGCCCCGCTTTGCCATGCCGTTTCCCGCCGTCTGGGGCATACAGTTTAGATCCAGACCGGTTTGGGATCGGAAGTTCAGCCGCATCACGTCGTAGTCGATGGTTTGCAGCTCCCCCAGCCGGCGACCCGCTGCGGCGCAGAGGATCTCCGCCCGAGCTCTGGCGGAATCGGCAGCGGCCCGGAGCAGCGTGGCCTCTAACTTTTCCGGCTCCCGCACCGTAAAGCTGAGCTGCAGTTCGGGCTCGGACCTGCTGGCAGCCACAGCGGAGATTGCTTCTCCCAGGCGGGTCGTGTCGAAGTCGAAGCGGAGCAACTGCTCGTAGCTGCACACATAGCCCGCAAAGACGCTCTGATAGTTGCCGCCTTCATCCCGGACGTTCTCATATTCGGTATCGACATGAAAGCCCGCCGTCTGAAAATCGGCAGCCGGGAACCCGGCTGCGCAGAGGGCATTCTCCAGCGCAAAAAGCTTCTGATCGGCATCGTGAACCGCCTGATCGTAGTCTCGGTTCTTTGCCTGCAAGCGGAAGGACAGCTCTACGCTGTCCACGGGGGCAGAGGCCTTGCCCACCCCCTTCACAGTGATGGTTTTCAATTTGACCCCTCCTGTATTTCTGTTTTTCTAAAAAAGCTTAATTTTTTGCGATTATATCAGACTGTGTCTGCAAAGTCAACACGTTTGCGCGTCCATTTGCAAAAAAAGCTTCCATCCCGGCGCAGAACATGATATACTGGTGAAAAATCCGATTTATGGAGGAAATCCCATGAAAGAAACTTTGTCTGCCGGGCTGCAAAGGCTGGGGCTGGAGCTGTCCGCTCCGCAGATCGAGCAGATCGCCGCCTTCGGCGAGGCGGTCTTAGAGAAGAACAAGGTCATGAATCTGACTGCCATTACCGATCCGAAGCAGGCTGCGGAGCTCCACCTGCTGGACAGTCTGACCCTCTTGAAGGTTCTGCCTCTGGCGGGAAAATCCCTGCTGGACGTGGGAACCGGGGCAGGCTTTCCCGGTGTGCCCTTGAAGCTGGCGGAGCCCAGCCTGCGGCTGACCCTGCTGGACAGTTTGCAAAAGCGGATGCGCTGGCTGGAGACAGAGGCCCTTCCGGCGCTGGGGGCGGAGGCCCGCTTCCTGTCCGGACGGGCGGAGGACTTTGCCCGGGAACAGCGGGAGCGCTTCGACGTGGTGAGCTCCCGGGCCGTGGCGCGGCTGAACCTCTTGTGCGAGCTCTGCCTGCCCTTTGTCCACCGGGGCGGGTACTTCCTCGCCATGAAGGGGGTCTTGGCAAAGGAAGAGCTGCACGAGGCCGCCAACGCCATCCGGCTCTTGGGCGGCAGTTATGAGCGCAGCGAGGAATTTGAAATCGGCGGTGCCGTCCACTCCGTGATCGTCATCCACAAAACGGGCAAAACCCCGGAGCAGTACCCCCGAAGCTGGGCCAGGATGAAGCAGAAGCCCCTGTGAGGATACTCAGGCGGCAGGAAACGTCCGATTCGACGTTCCCTGCCGCATTCATTTCGTTATTGTCCGATCATGGCAGATTTTGCGGATTCGATCGCATTTTCCATCGTGTCCGCCGCCATGGAGACCGCGCTGCGTACCTGGGGCTGCTTGGGCAGAATCGCCGCGGCGACTGCGCCGCCAACCATGCCGAGGCCCAAGGCAAAGGCAAAGCCTTTGATGGTCATAACATTCGCCTCCTTTCATGCCTTAGGATTCCCAAATTCCGACAGGAAAAACCGAAGAAAATCCTGTCAGAATGAAAAAGCTGTCAAAAAGGGCTGTTTTTTTGGAGAAAAGCTGTTATAATAGCTTCATCACGTTTGGAAATGAGGTGCGTTCCGTGTCCATTGACGCGCTGCAAAGTAAAATTCGAAGGCTCAAAACCCCAATCATTGTGGGTCTGGATCCCACACCGGAGCTGATTCCCCCGGAGCTGCGCTCCGCCTGGGAGAACAGGCCGGGGCCGGAGGCTCTGGCCGAGTGCTATACCCGCTTCTGCGAAACTCTGCTGGAGGCATTGAAAGATGCTGTTCCGGCGGTGAAGCTGCAATCCGCCTGCTTTTCCGCTCTGGGCTGGCAGGGGGTGAAGGCTCTGCAGGAGGTCCTTGCCTGCGCCAAAGGTCTTGGATATTATGTGTTACTGGAAACGATGCGCTCCGACGTGGGCCATATTGCCGAGCTGACTGCAAACAGCGTCTTCGGCGGGCCGGATTGGGGCGGTGGACGGCAGCTTCCCTATCCCTGCGACGGGCTGGTGCTCAACGGCTATCTGGGCAGCGACGGCATCAGGCCCTTCCAGCCCTGGCTGACGGCGCAGGAGCCGAAAAATCTGTTCGTGGTGGTCAAATCCTCCAACCCTTCCTCCTCCGAGCTGCAGGATCTGATTTCCGGGGATCGGGTTGTCCACCGGGCCATGGCGGATCTGGTGCTGCGCTGGAACCGGGAGCGCCGCGGAAAATTCGGGTACGGCGAGATCGGCGCTGTTGTCGGCGCCCAGAGCCCGAGCATTGTGCAGGAGCTGCGAAAGCACTACGATTCTCTGTTCTTTCTGGTTCCCGGCTGCGGCGCTCAGGGCTGTCCGGTCAAATACGCCGCCTATGCCTTTGACCGCATGGGACACGGGGCGGCCCTCTGCGTCTCCCGTTCCGTGATCGGCGCGTGGCGGGAGCAGGCCGATGCGGACTACCCGCAGGCAGCCCTGAAGGCGGTAGAGAAACTGAAAAACCAGCTCGCCGCCCACGTTACGGTGCTGTGAGATGACAAAGCTGTATTTGATTCGCCACGCAGAGGCGGAGGGCAATATTTTTCGCCGGATGCACGGTCAGTACAACTCCAGCGTCACCCGGAACGGTCTGCGGCAGATTGAGGCCCTTCGGGAGCGCTTTGAAAGCGTCCCTGTGGACGCGGTCTACGCCAGCGACCTCCTCCGCACCCGGAAGACCGCCGAAGCCATCTGTCTGCCCAAGGCGCTGCCCCTGCGCCCGGATCCACGCTTCCGGGAGTTAAGCGTCGGAATCTGGGAGGATCTGCCCTTCGGGGAGCTGGAGCACAGCTTTCCCCGGGAGCTGGACTGCTTTTTACGGGATCCGGAGCACTGGCTCGTCCCGGGAGCTGAAAGCTGGGCGCACTGTTCCGCCCGCTTTGCGGCGGGGCTGCAAGAGCTCGCAGAGGCCCATTCCGGCAAAACCCTTGCAATCGTCACCCACGGCTGCATTCTTTCCGGCGGGCTGCACCGAATCCTGGGGCTGCCCCGGGATTCCGCCGGGATGGACAATGCCTCGGTCAGCCTGCTGAACTACGAAAACGGCAGCTTTACCGCCGCGTATCTCTTTGACAATTCCCACCTCAGCGAGGCCATCTCCACCCGGGCGCGGCAGCGCTGGTGGCGGCAGCAGGGCGGCAAGTTCAATCTCCGCTTCCGCCCGCCTCTGCCGGGAGACGAAGCCCTTTGGGAGCCCGCCTGTCTGCCCTTTGAGGGGGATCGGCTTTGGGTCGCTCTGCTGGAGCAGAC
>JAGAEW010000130.1 GCA_017612935.1 Oscillospiraceae bacterium | reverse complement strand
GCCGTGGTGCGGGATCTGCTGACGCCGAAATCATTTGAGAAGGAGGAAAACCATTATGAAAAAAAGCTGTGATTTCTCTTTGGCGTCGGACACGGAACCGCAAAGCTCTGCTCTTGGTTCAGGCGGACAGGGTTCGCCTTCCAAGTCCAAATTTGTTCCGCATTCCGTCACAGTCCCCATTGACATACGCCCGGGTCAAATTTACTTGTATGGAGAGCATCATTCAAGAGACGAATATCTTCAGAAGGAGCTGGATCTCTGGGCGACCTTCTACGCCATGGGAGTGCGGGATTTGTTTATAGAAGATTCATATGCCGGCGCGGCGTTTCTCAACGAGTGGATGCAGGCAGACGACGATGAAATTCTCCTGCGGCTTTATGATGACCTGGAAGGAACAATGGCGCACAGCCAAAATGCTCTGGGCTTTTATCGCTGCATCAAGGAGAACTTCCCCGAAACTGTTTTTCACGGGACAGATGTAGACCACCAGTATTACAGCACGGGAGAACGCTATCTCAACGCCCTGCGGGATGCCGGGCAAGAAAATACAGACGCCTATGCCATTGCACTGGAAAACAACAAGCAGGGGAAACGCTATTATGAACTTTTAGAAAAAGACGAGAATGCCGGAGAATCCTACCGGGAAAACTGTATGGTGCATAATTTTATTGCGGCATATGAAAGAAGCGGAGGCGTCTGCATCATGGGAATCTATGGAGGATTTCATGTCGATCAAGAGGGTGAGAATCTCCTTGACGGTACGCCCCGCATGGCGCAACAGCTTGCGAAGCAATACGGCGAGCGCCTGCACACCGAGTTTGAGGCCTTACTGATTTAGCCCAGCCGCCGCAAAAAACGCATAAAAAGGGATTGACTTTTTCAACGCTTTCCTGTAATATGAGCTTGTAAGAACCTGACATGAGGGCGTAGGCCCGGGGGAAAGGTGCGACACGAGGATTGACCGACCGCGTTCGCACGCGGTCGGTTTTTTGTATCTGCCCCCATACTTGATTTTTCGGAGGTAACATTATGGAAACCAGAGTTGCTGTCATCAGCGTCATTGTAGAGAACAACGAAACAGTAGAAGCCCTGAACCAGCTTCTGCACGACTACGGCCAGATCATCATCGGCAGAATGGGCATTCCCTACCGCCAGCGGGGCATTAACATCATCAGCCTTGCCGTGGACGGACCTCAGGACAGCATTGCCGCCCTCTCCGGCAAGATCGGCGCCCTGAAGGGCGTCAGCGCCAAGACCGCCTATTCCAATGTGGTGAGCAATGTCTGATCCCGTTTTTCTGATTCAAAAGTTAGAGCAGACCCACAGCCTGAGGCCGGAGGAATACGAGCTTCTGCTGCGGGCTCGAAATGAAACACTCACAGCCCTGCTGCAAGAGCGGGCGGTAGCGGTTCGAAAGGCCGTCTACGGCAACGCAGTCTTTACCCGGGGGCTGATTGAAATCAGCAGCTTTTGCAAAAACAACTGTCTCTACTGCGGTATCCGTCGGGACAACCCCAAGGCAGAGCGCTACCGCCTGAGCCCGGAGGAGATTTTGAGCTGCTGCCGGGAGGGCTGGGCGTTGGGCTTCCGCACCTTTGTGCTGCAGGGCGGCGAGGATCCCTTCTTCAGCGACGAATTGCTCACTTCCCTGCTGCGTCAGATCAAGCAGAACTATCCCGACTGCGCTGTAACCCTCTCCCTCGGAGAGCGGAGCCGCGCGAGCTATGAGCGACTGTTTGAAGCGGGAGCAGACCGGTATCTGCTGCGGCATGAAACTGCCTGCAAGTCCCATTATGAGCGCCTGCACCCGGCGGAGCTCTCCTGGGATCACCGGATGCAGTGCCTGCGGGAGCTGAAGGAAATCGGCTATCAGGTGGGCTGCGGCTTTATGGTGGGCTCACCCGGTCAAACCGAGCGGGAGCTGGCGATGGATCTCAAATTTGTTGAAAGCTTCCGCCCCGCCATGTGCGGCATCGGTCCCTTTATTCCCCACCGCGACACGCCCTTTGCGGACTGCCCCGGCGGCAGTGTGGCGCTGAGCTGCTATCTGCTCTCCATTTTGCGGCTGATCCAGCCCAATCTGCTGCTGCCCGCCACCACGGCCCTGGGCACGCTGGATCCCCTGGGCCGGGAGAAGGGAATCCAGGCAGGCGCAAACGTCGTGATGCCCAACCTCTCCCCTGTTAGCGTGCGTAAAAAATACGCCCTCTACGACAACAAAATCTGCACCGGCGAGGAATCCGCTCAATGCAGAAGCTGTCTCAGTCAGCGCATGGACAGCATCGGCTATCAACTCGTCACCGACCGCGGCGACCCAAAAGTCTTTTGAACAGAAAGGAACATCTATTATGGCTGTCTATAATCCCAAATCCATGCTCCCAGACGAGTTTATCAACGACGCCGAAATTCGCGAAACCCTCGCCTATGCCGACGCCAACAAGAACAACATGACCCTCATCAACGAGATTCTGGAGAAGGCCCGTCCCGTCAAGGCGGGCAACGGCTGCCACTGCCGGGGGCTGACCCACCGGGAGGCCTCCGTCCTGCTGGCTTGCGAGGATCCCCAGGTTCTCGATCGGATCTACGAAATTGCGGAGGAAATCAAACTTGCCTTCTACGGCAACCGAATCGTACTCTTTGCCCCCCTGTATCTGTCCAACTACTGCGTCAACGGCTGCGTCTACTGTCCTTACCACCTGAAGAACAAGCACATTGCCCGCAAAAAGCTGACCCAGGAGGAAGTGCGGCAGGAGGTCATCGCCCTGCAGGATCTGGGCCATAAGCGGCTGGCCATTGAGGCCGGCGAGGACTCCAAGAACAATCCCATTGAGTATATTTTAGAGTGCATCAACACCATTTACTCCATCAAGCATAAGAACGGCGCCATCCGCCGCGTCAATGTGAACATTGCCGCCACCACCGTAGAGAACTATCGCAAGCTCAAGGACGCGGGAATCGGCACCTACATTCTCTTCCAGGAGACTTACCACAAGGAGAGCTACCTCAAGCTCCATCCCACGGGACCCAAGCACGACTACGACTATCACACCACCGCCCATGACCGAGCCATGGAGGCCGGGATCGACGATGTAGGCCTGGGTGTGCTCTTCGGGCTGGATCTGTATCGCTACGAATTTGCTGGTCTTCTGATGCACGCTGAGCATCTGGAAGCTGTCCACGGCGTCGGCCCCCACACCATCTCTGTGCCCCGGGTCAAAAAGGCTGACGACATTGATCCCACCGCCTTCGACAATTCCATCACCGACGAGATGTTTGCAAAGATTACTGCCTGCATCCGTCTGGCCGTGCCCTACACCGGCATCATCATCTCCACCCGCGAGACTGAGCAGACCCGCTCCAAGCTGCTGCGGCTGGGAGTCAGCCAGGTCAGCGGCGGTTCCCGTACCTCTGTGGGCGGTTACGCTGGTTATAGCCCCGACGAACGCCCCCACGACACCGAGCAGTTTGACGTATCCGACCAGCGCTCTCTGGACGAGGTAGTACACTGGCTGATGGAGAACGGCCACATTCCCTCCTTCTGCACCGCCTGCTACCGGGAGGGTCGGACCGGGGACCGCTTTATGAGCCTGTGCAAGTCCGGTCAGATTCTCAACTGCTGCCATCCCAACGCCCTGATGACCCTCACCGAATATCTGGTGGACTATGCCAGCCCCGAGACGAAAGAGTTGGGTTTCAATCTGGTGGAGAAAGAGCTGAAGAAGAATCCCCTAGATCGTGTCCGTGAAATTGCCACCGAGCACATCGAGGCCATCAAGCACTCCAACACCCGGGACTTCCGGTTCTGAGCCATGGGTCTGAACGATACAGTCTCCGCCGAACGGCTGCATATCAGCTTCTTCGGCCGAAGAAACGCAGGAAAATCCAGCCTTGTCAACGCCGTGACCGGGCAAAGCCTTTCTGTAGTCTCCCCCGTCAAGGGGACGACCACGGACCCGGTTCAGAAGGCCATGGAGCTGCTGCCTCTGGGACCGGTGCTCATCATTGACACTCCGGGCTATGACGACGTGGGCGAGTTGGGGGCCCTGCGGGTAGAGAAGACCAACGAGGTTCTCGGTAAAACCGATCTTGCGGTGCTGGTCTATGATGCGGCCGCCGGGATGCAGGCGGAAGACCGCAAGCTTCTGGCGCAGCTCAAGGAACGGAAGCTCCCCGTCATTCTCGTGGCCAACAAGGCGGACCTGCTTTCCACCGCGGCCGCAGCAGCCATTTCTGCTGGGGAGGGCGAGGACAGCCCGGTGCTGGTCAGCGCCGCAACCGGGGAGGGCATTCACGCCCTTAAGGAGCGGCTGGCAGATCTGGGCCGCAGGTCGGAACAGCCCCGCTTCCTTCTGGCGGATCTGGTCAGCCCCGGGAACACGGTGATTCTGGTCATTCCCGTGGACGAAAGCGCTCCAAAGGGGCGGCTGATCCTGCCCCAGCAGCAAACTCTGCGGGAGCTGCTGGATCTGCACTGCAGCGGAATCTGCTGCCAGGTGGAGGAAATTTCTGCCATCCTCAATAGTCTGAAGTCCCCGCCCCGCCTGGTGGTGACGGATTCTCAGGCCTTCGGTCGGGTTTCTCCGCTGGTTCCGGCGTCGATTCCACTGACCTCTTTCTCGATTCTCTTTGCCCGCTACAAGGGGCAGCTTTCCACCCTGGTAGCAGGCGCCCGCGCGCTGTCTGCGCTGAAAGACGGCGACCGGGTTCTGATTTCCGAGGGCTGCACCCATCACCGCCAGTGCAACGACATCGGTACCGTCAAGCTCCCCGGCTGGGTTCGCAGCTACACGGGAAAGGCGCTGGACTTTGCCTTCAGCTCCGGCGGAACCTTCCCGGAAAATCTGGGAGACTACCAGTTGGTCATTCACTGCGGCGGCTGTATGCTCAACGAGGCTGCCATGAAGCACCGCATGGAGCTCGCCCGCCGCGCCGGCGTTCCCATGGTCAACTACGGGGTCGCCATTGCCCAGATGCACGGCATCCTGCAGCGAAGCCTGGAGCTCTTTTCCGCAGAGCTGTAAGCAAAGACGATCTCTCAGCAAGATTATCCCGGTTTTCGCAAAGCAGCGGCTGTGCGAAAACCGGGAGTTTTGTTGCCAACTTTGTCGCTTGCCTCCGCAGCGCCGTTCGCGGGTGGAATTATTTCTTCTGCCTGCTGCCGCCTGCAGCTGCCGGGCTTGCTGTCAAGGGAAGCACCATTCAAACCAAGCATCTGGGCAAGGACATTGCACAGAGCTTCAAGACCCTCGTGGGCTGGGAACTGACCGCCTACAACGAGATGATGAACGATGAAAGAGCTCTGGCCGCCAAGAGCATGGTGGAAGAAGCCAAAGCCCTCGGGGCCGATGCAGTTCTCAACATTCGCTATGCCTCTGCTGCAATCATGCAGGGCGCAGCGGAAGTCATCGTATACGGAACAGCCGTCAAGCTCAAATAGGCACGGCAAAACCTTCGGTCGGAGAGACGTATTCACCGATGAAATCGTCCAAAACCGGCAGCGCCGCACACTTCGGTGT
>JAGAEW010000129.1 GCA_017612935.1 Oscillospiraceae bacterium | reverse complement strand
GCCCGCCCTCCTGCTGTGCAGCCGAGCGGCGCAGGCGCTCCAGGAGAGCCTCAAAATAGTCCGGTCTGGGACAAGTAACGGTGAGGGTCTCTCCGCTGCGGGGGTGGCGGAAGCTCAGCGTCCGGGCGTGGAGGCACTGGCTGTCCTGCCCCAGCTCAGGCTTGGGATTGCCGTAGACCCTGTCTCCGAGGATGGGATGGTGAATGTGGGCCATGTGAACCCGGATCTGGTGGGTTCTGCCCGTTTCCAGACGGCATTCCACCAGGGAATACGGTCCCAGCCGCTCCAGCACTCGCCAGTGGGTTACGGCGCTGCGGCTGCTCCGGTCAGTAACCGCCATTTTCTTCCGATCTACCGGGTGCCGCCCGATGGGAGCCTCCACGGTACCGCTGTCCTCCCGGAACCCGCCTTTGACGATGGCCTCATAGCCGCGGCAGAGGCTGTGATCCTGAAGCTGCTCCGCCAGAGCTTGATGGGCGAAGTCATTTTTCGCCACAATCAGCAGACCGGAGGTATCCTTGTCGATCCGGTGGACGATGCCGGGGCGCAGCTCGCCGTTGATGCCCGAAAGGCTGGATTTGCAGTGAAACATCAAGGCGTTGACCAGGGTGTCGTCCCAGTGCCCGGGGGCGGGATGCACCACAAGGCCCTTGGGCTTGTTAATCACCAGCACGTCCCCATCCTCGTACACCACGTCCAGAGGTAGATCCCGTGCCTCAATGGTCGCCTCCCGAAGCTCGGGCAGCTCTACTTCATAGACGGCGCCGGCTACCGTCTTGTCCTGCTTGCGCAGGGGACGGCCGTTTTCCGTGACGGCCCCTGCTTCCAAAAGCTTTTGAGCCGCCGAGCGGGAGAGCTTCTCCAGGGATTGAGATAAAAAAACGTCCAGCCGGATTCCGGACTGGCTTGGCTGAAGGGTCATAGCATCATCCTCCGATTCTCGAAGGATGCGGGATAATTCCGGGAATTATCCCGCATCCGACGCTCATACAGAATGGGATTTCTCGAAAAACAGAGCATACACCACCAGGGCAACCGCACCGCAGGTGATGAACATATCCGCAACGTTAAACACCGCGAAGCGCATAAACAGAAGCTCAATCATATCCGTGACTTCGCCCCAAAGTGCGCGATCCACGGCATTGCCCAGAGCTCCGCCGCCGATGGCGGCGAGACACCAGAGCTCGAAGGGTGCGCTGATAATTCTCCGCCGGATCAGGTATCCGGCCAGGGCAAAGGCAAGGATCACCAGGGCTAAAAAGAACCACCGCGCACCGCTCAGCATGGAGAAGGCTGCGCCGGAATTGCGTACATAGGTCAGCCCTACCACACCCGGTAGCAGCGGAGCCTGTTCCCCGTAGGACAGATTGGCCCGGGTCAGGGCCTTGGTAATTTGATCGGCTGCTACAATGCCCCCCATAAACAGCGTCAGCAGCAGCCCGCGGCGTCGGATCATTTCGCGTTCCTCTCCGCCCCGTCGATGACATGGCGCATGAGAAGGGTGGATGTCACGGAGCCAACCCCGCCGGGGACCGGAGTTATGGCGGAAGCCAGGGCGCCGACGGAGGCGTAATCCACGTCGCCGCAGAGGCCCCCCGCATCGTTGGCGTGGATGCCCACGTCCACCACGACCGCGCCGGGCTTGATGTAGGCGGCGTCGATCATTTCCCGGCGGCCCAGGGCCGCGATCACAATGTCCCCCTCCCGGGTGACCTCGGGCAGATTCTGCGTCCGGCTGTGGCAGACTGTGACGGTAGCGTTGTCCTTCAGCAGCAGCCTGGCGGCAGGAGCCCCCACCGTACGGGAGCGACCCAGTACCACGGCACGTTTGCCCTCAATGGGGATCTGATAGCGGTGCAGCAATTCCAGACAGGCCTCGGCTGTGCAGGGAATGTAGCAGCTCTGGGCGTTGGCGTTGGCACAGTCAACGTCCTTTTCCGGAGCAATCAGGGCGGTCAGCGCCGCTTCATCCAGCTGTGGCGGCAGGGGATGGAACATCAGCAGACCGCTCAGCAGAGCGTCGGCATTGATTTCCCGAATCAACTGGGCAACGTCCTCGGTGGTCACATCGGCGGGGAGAATATAGCGGCGGACCCGGACGCCGGTGGCCTTGGCGGCCCGCAGAATTCCTGCCTCATAGCTGACAGCAGCGTGATCCTCACCCACCCGAATGGTGGCAAGGACAGGGAAAACGTAGTTCAGATACAGGGCGTCCACGCGGGCCTTCAGCTCCACCTGAAGCTCCTTTGCAACACGTTTTCCGTCAAGAATGGTCGGCATTTGGAAGCACTCCTTTCCTCAGAACAGGCCGGTAATTTTTCCGGCTTCGTCCACGTCGATCCGCTCGGCAGCGGGAGACTTGGGCAGGCCGGGCATGGTCATAATGGAGCCGGTCAGGGCTACGACAAAGCCGGCGCCTGCACTGATTTTGACCTCGCGGACCGTGATGGTGAAGCCCTCGGGGGCGCCCAGCACACTTTGATCGTCGGTAAAGGAATACTGGGTTTTTGCTACACAGATGGGAAGATTGCCGTAGCCTATGGCCTCCAGCTCCGCCAGCTGCTTTGCGGCAGCGGGCAGGAAGCTTACCTGTCCGGCGTGGTAGATGCGCTTGGCAATCGTTTCGATTTTCTCCTGCAGCGGACAGTCCAGCTCATAGCAGAAGCGGAAATGATTGGGATTCTGGCTCAGACGCAGCACCTCGCGGGCGAGGCTTTCACCGCCAACGCCGCCCTTGGCCCAGACCTCGGACAGGGCGACATTGACCCCCAGCTCCCGGCACTTTGAGGCAATCAGTCCAAGCTCCGCCTCAGTATCGTTGGGGAAGCGGTTGATGGCTACAACGCAGGGCAGCCCGTAGACCTCTCGGATGTTGCGGACATGGCGCAGCAGATTGGGAAGCCCCCGCTCCAGAGCCTCTAAATTTTCGACGTTCAGCTCTGTCTTGGGAACGCCGCCATTGTACTTTAGGGCCCGGACCGTGGCGACAATGACCACGGCGCTGGGGTGCAGGCCAGCCACGCGGCACTTGATGTCGAGGAACTTCTCCGCCCCCAGATCTGCGCCGAAGCCTGCCTCTGTAACGGTGTATTCCGACAGGGACAGAGCCAGCTTTGTGGCGCTGACAGAGTTGCAGCCGTGGGCAATGTTGGCGAAGGGGCCGCCGTGTACCAGTGCGGGGGTGCCCTCAAGAGTCTGAACCAGATTGGGGCGGATTGCGTCCTTCAACAGGGCCGTCATAGCACCCTGTGCCTTCAGATCCCCGGCTGTGACGGGGGTGCCGGTGTAGGTATAGCCCACCACAATGCGGCTCAACCGCTGCTTGAGATCCATAAGATTATTGGAAAGGCAGAGCACCGCCATAATCTCTGAGGCTACGGTGATATCGAAACCGTCCTCCCGGGGAGTGCCGTTGGCCTTACCGCCGAGGCCGTCCACCACGAAACGGAGCTGCCGGTCGTTCATATCCACGCAGCGCTTCCAGGTGATGCGCTTGGGGTCAATGCCCAGCGCGTTGCCCTGCTGAATGTGGTTGTCCAGCAGGGCGGCAAGCAGATTGTTGGCCGCGCCGACGGCATGGAAATCGCCGGTAAAATGAAGGTTGATGTCCTCCATGGGACCCACCTGGGCCTAGCCGCCGCCGGCGCCGCCGCCCTTAATTCCAAAGACCGGCCCCAGAGAGGGCTCCCGCAGAGCAACCATTGTTTTCTTGCCCAGACGGTTCAAGGCGTCGGCCAGACCGATGGTGGTAGTGGTCTTGCCTTCACCGGCGGGGGTAGGGTTAATGGCTGTCACCAGAATCAGCTTTCCGTTCCCACTGACGGGAGCGGAGAGGGGGCGAATAATCTTTGCCTTAAATTTTCCGTAGGGCTCCACCCAGGATTCAGGTATCCCGGCTTTCTTCGCAACCTCGTAGATGGGACGCATTTCACAGCTCTGGGCGATTTCAATATCAGTCAGCATGGTTGTTGTCCTTTCACAAGATAATAGATTCAAAGGCCTTGAGGCTGAAGGGGCTCAGTTGATGTGCGCTTCCAGCCAGGAGCGGAGCTCCGCGATGGGAACACGAACCTGCTCCATGCTGTCGCGGTCGCGGATGGTCACGGCATTGTCGGCTGGGTTGCTCTCGTCGCCCACAGTGGCAAAGTCCACAGTGATGCAGTAGGGCGTGCCGATCTCGTCCGCCCGGCGGTAGCGCTTGCCGATGGAGCCGGTGTCGTCGTAGTCCACCATGAAATACTTTGCAAGCTCGTCCCGCAGCTCCATGGCCTTATCCCCTCACTTCTTGGACAGGGGCAGAATCGAGGCCTTGATGGGGGCAATG
>JAGAEW010000023.1 GCA_017612935.1 Oscillospiraceae bacterium | reverse complement strand
GATCTGCCGCTCGAATTCTGCCCGGTACGTGCGTTCCGGCTCGACCAGGTGGAAGTTGTTCTTGCTGCGGGCAAGATCGACATCCGGGTTGCTGGCGTAGGTTTCCTTGGTCCGTTCGTTGTGGGCCTCGATCTTGCTGATCTCCGGCCCCTTGTATTTGGCAAACCGCAGGATTGCGTACTGCGGCTGGATGGCAATGCTGCCTTTTTGTTTTGCTTTCAATCGTCTGTTTCTTCTCCTTTCTCGTAGTGGCCGCGCCTGTGCCCTTCATGGGTGCACCTGAGCGGCCATACCTGTCTGTCAAATTGGCGCTTCACGCTATGGCCGATGTGGTCATCGGCCACTACGGCGGGCACTTTTCGACACCCGCTTCTCGCGTCTCACGGGGCCATAATTCCGGGTTCCGGAGGGGGGTGGTACAGGTATACGGCCCACCTCGACTGAGGCTGAAAAACCCTTGATTTTTCAAGGGTTTTTCGACCTCTAAATCGGGAGATTCCGGTGTACGCATTTCGGCGCTGCCCGACCCGATCATAGCAGCGCATAGAAAGGGCATCACGGTCAAAAGACGCGTACATACGTACCGGCCGCTATGCCGTATTGCTCCCGTCAGGGCGGATGCCTGGTACGTATGTACACAAACAAACGCCGTTGATTATGCCTATATTGCTTCTTCATGCGATTTCCTCCTTCGTTCAAACTTGATGATTTCCTCATCTGCTTGATTATTGGGAGAAAACCAGCCGCAGGCCGAAAATCCCGCAAAAATGCAAGAAAACAAAAAAGCCGCCCCGAGTAATTGCAAAAATGCAATTTCTCAGGGCGGTATACAGATTATTATGGTTGTGTTTTGGAATGCTTTTCTGCAGTGCTACGCTGTGAAACCCGGCTCTGAATCTTGCCAGCATCCAACTCCAAAACGGTATCGCAGAGGGTGTCGATGTCCACATGGTTATGGCTGGAGAGCAGAATCGTTTTTCCTTCAGACTTAAGCTGAAGCAACAGGGAACGTATTTCTGTTGCTCCCGTCCGGTCCAGCCCGTTGAATGGCTCGTCCAGAATCAGCAGCTTTGGGTCCTCCATAATGGCTTGCGCAAGGCCCAAGCGCTGACGCATTCCAAGAGAATACTTCCCCACCGGCTTTTTTAGCGCAGGGTCTAATCCTACTTGTTCCATGGCGCGGATCAGGTCTTCTTTTTTTACTTTATGCCGGATTGCGGCCAGCAGCTTAAGATTACTCATGCCGCTGCGTGTGGGTAAAAAGCCGGGAGACTCAATAATCAGCCCCAGGCTTGGGGGGAAGTCAAAGGCCTTTCCTACCTGTTTCCCGTCAATCAGAACCTTGCCGCTGTCCGGGAACAGAAACCCACAGATGCATTTCATGAAAACCGTCTTGCCGCTGCCGTTGGAGCCGACGATTCCGTGGATCTTCCCGTTTTCAAATGAGCAGCTGACATCGTTCAGAACGGTCTGATCCCGGAAGCGCTTTGTAACATGTTCAACTGTAATCATAGACCCTCCTGCCTCCCAAAAAATGTGAAATGATACCGCTTGGCTGCGCCGTTGGCACAGAAAAACAGTCCCAACAGAATACCGAAGAACAGCAGAAGACTGATCTGCAGCGTCGGCAGTCGATCATAACCGAAGTTGTGCATCGGATAGGTCGCGTGGTTGAGGGGACTAATCCAGCCAAGGAGCACGTTGGCGCGAAAGGTTTCTGTTGGATTCAAATGCAGCAGCGCTTGTACTGTTTCCGACCGGAGCAAAAAGCCGTAAAGGCTGAAACCTAAACCGGCCAGGAAAGCAGCTTTGCCTCCTCTGCGAAGTCCCAGCAAAAGCATGAGGAACGACAGCACGAGGCTGTAACCCAGCATCAAGACAAAGATCATTCCCGCACAGCCCAAAGGCGTCGTCTTTTCCATGGTACGGACAGAGGAAGGCAGGTAAAAGTAGTTCCCAGCCTTGGAATAGCCCAGAATTGCTGCTGTCCGACTCCATTGGTTTCCGGAAAAAGCGTTCTTTGCACAGAGAAGAACCGTGCAGAGCACGACCCAAAGCAGATAAAATGTGGTGGCGAAGATCACATATAAAACCTGCCCCAGAAGCCAAGTCTGTCGATCAGAGCGAGCTAACAGAAAAGGCGTTGCTTCTGTTACAAAAGGAGCATCTGAGAACAGTAGAAGCAAAAGGCAGGAGCAGAGCAAAATTGAGGTGCTGTCTCCAAACGTCCAGATAAAAGGTTCCAGGAGTTGAACCGGAGATTGATGCTCCAAAGCAAATGTCATAGATTTCCCGGTAAGTAACCCTGCCAGCACAAATCCAAGTGCAAATACAAAGTACACCCGTGAATTCTTTCGCCAACTGTGCAGTTGAATGTTTGCAATCGTAAATGCTTTCCGAATCATGCCCGCAGCCTCCTCTCCATAGGAATCAGCATCAAGGCCGCAAGCACAGTCGAGGCAATCAAAGAACGCCAGGCTGGCCAATTCATGAGATCCAGGAGTCGTACTTCCGGGAAATAGCGCTCTTTCAGCATAGTCAGTAAAAAGCAGATTAGAAATGGCGTAAACCAGGCAGCGATGCGACTCCGAAATACCAAGGCTCCATAGACGCTCATAAGCCCATACAGACCGGCGAGGGCAGCAATTTGCGGGAAGATCCTCCAATTCAGCCTGTCAACGGCGTCCTGATTTGGGAGAATCAAAACGGTAATGCTCAGGAAGAGTAGAAACCCGAGTAATACCGCTCCTGCGCCGCTGAGCCAACTGACAACCAACTTTCCGGCGCTTGCGCTGCATCTCCCGCTTCGGCTGACTGAAAATCGCCAGAAGCCAGTGGCTGTTTGCTCCTGCCAGGCTGCTCCGTAAGGCAGCGCTGCGGCCACAGGCAGACACAGACGAACGGTCTGGGAGGAGAGTACTTCCTCCACAGCAGGAAAAAAGCTGATTGGATTCTCTGTTAAGTTTGACCAGAGCGCAGCGAGGCATCCAGCAAGGAAAAGTAGAATGCCTCCCCAAAAAGCTGTTCCGTACAGGGACGCTCGCAGATTCATTCGCAGGGCACCCATATCAGTACCCCTTCTCAACATCCAGAATCGTGCCATCCACAGCGTTGATTGCCAGTATAATGTCCGGGAAAAAACCGCTGCCTCCCAGTGTGGCAGTCCCGCCGACAGTTCCGTAAAACACCCAGGCCGGGATCAACAAACCGGTGCGCTCACCACCCGCTGCCCTGGAACGGATCAGTTCCAGCCGGACTTCGGTGATGGAAAGCTCAAAGGTGTCGTTGGGAACATTCCATCCCACCGCGTCATGTGTGGACAGGGTCCCCTCGTAAGGCACAGTCACCATGGATTCGAAGACTTCACATGCCTGATCAAAGCTCAGCAGTGGGCAATTCTCTGAAACGGGCACCTTTTCTGTGCAAGGGCTGCACCAGAAAGCCCCTGCAATGCCGTCCTCATCCACCACCACATAGGCCATTTCATAAGGCCAACCAGCTTCAAATACTTCTTGCCCTTTTTCCCCGGTTCCAGTATTGCCGCCCAAGGGGGACCATGCAGAACTTAGGCCATCAACTGCGGTGGTAAAGTAAAAAACGTATCCGGTATGCTCTGCTGAGACAGGTGGGTGCTCGTCCCAGCCTTGCCCTTTCAGCCCGAGAAAACGTCCTTCCGGTGCACTGTCGTCCACCTGCCAGGCAGAAAAGCAGCTGACTTCCAGACCGGCAGCGGCAAACAGGCCCTCCGCCAAAGCCTTAGCATTCTCATATTCCTGAGTTTGGGGAGGATCTGTTGCGGTAGCAAGATTGTACATCGGTGCCCCGTATCGCACCCAGAGTAAATCTGTCCATGTTGACTGATTTTTCTCTGCGCTGGTGATAATAAGCTCCTCACCTGATTCTGAGCGCAGGTCAAGGAAACGGTATGAGCCGCTATCAGAGTTTGTCATATTGCCATTGCCTCGAGATACGATTCCTTCATAGCTATCCACTGCCCCCGGCAACATGTCGCGGAGGCTTCCGATTCGCTTCCGGATCTCGTCTCGTGCATTGTGTTCTGCAGCCTGGTCTATCTCCTCCTCTGACATACCCAGGCCGTAATACAACTGCTTGCACTGGAAAACCTGCTCCTGGAACACATGGTTCTCCATTCCCTCTTGCAACGCCAGCTCCAACTGGTTTATTTCCCACTGTACGTCAGATTTCAGTAGAACAGGCCTGTCTTGGGGCATTTCATAAACCGGGGTATCACCGAAGAGATAGTCGGTGATGGCACGAGTTTGCTCGTCGGTCAATGCACCAGCCGTGACCCTATACATGGGTGCCGCATCCCGATCCGGAAGAATCACCTTCGCGTCCACATTCACCTTGATGCGGTTTTGAAATGCAGTGGTTTCCCAGTGATAATCTCCAGGCGTTTTCTCCGAAAGATCGGACAAGGCGTTTCCGTTCGGCGTCTGCTGGGCCATTTCAATCAGCCGATCCACATCTTTCTGTGCCACCAGCGGCTGCTCTGGGGTCTGCACGCAGCCAGCCATAGTCAACAGAAGGCATAGAGCGCAAAGAATGGGTAAGGTTTTTTTCATGGAATCATCCTCTCGTATTTGGTAGCCTTATTCTACCGCACCGGATGTTTTGGAGTCATCATGGACTTGTAAAAGAAATGTAAGGGTTACGGTCGTGCCTTTACCCTCCGAACTCTGAACCTGTAATTCTCCGCTGTGCAGCTCCGCGATGGTCCGGCAGAGGCTGAGGCCAAGCCCAAAGCCCTCATGTCTGGACGGATCAGCCTGGAACATGGGCTCCGTCACATGCGGTAAGGCAGAGGATGGAATACCATCGCCGTCGTCTTCAATCCGAAAGAAATCCGGGCAGAGGCGAACAGAGATTCTGGATGCATGCGCCTTCCGAGCGTTGTCACAAATGTTGGTCAGAAAGCTCAACAACAGATCGGCGTCACCGAAGACAATGCCATCAGCTTCCACGAACATACTTGGAGAATCAGGTAGGATTGCTTGCAGCTTTTTTGCCAGGTCCGGTAAATACACCGGCTTCTTCTCGATCTGATCATTGCGAACTATAATCAGCTCCGTCAGCTTGGAAGTCAAGCGTTCCAGGCGGAGGCTCTCTTCCATAATATATCTGGCAGCCTCCTGTCGTTCTGCTTCGCTCAGATTCGCGTTGTTCATTGCATAGGCAAAGCCTGAAATCGCTGTTACCGGTGTTCGGGTCTCATGGGAGATGGCTCGAAGCAGCATCCGTTGCTCCTGCTCCTTCTGCTCCACCTGCTCCACGTGGATTTGCACAGCCTCCGCCATGTGGTCAAAGCTGTCAGAAAGGGTGCCGAGCTCATCCCGTCTTCGGATACCAATTCGTTTTTCGTAATTACCCTCAGAGATTGCCTTTGCACCTTCCTCCAGGGAACGAATCGGCCCCAGGGCATTCCGAATGATCAGGTACAGGACCGCGAGCCCTGTAAGGAGCAGGAATAACGCAAAGCCTACGCCGCGCAAAGTTCGGTGATATAAGGTATCCATTTGCTCCGACACGTCACGAATCACAGCGACGGTATAAACGGACATACCGAAGGGGCAAGGAGCCTTGGACAAACAATACTGCTTTCCTTCCAGCTGGATGATTCCGGACACTGAAGCTTCTGCGGGAGAAACGCTCACGCCTGAATCATTTTGCAGGACTTCTCCATCCCGAAGAAGAATATACCAGGCGTCAGTCGGAAGGGTTAAGGAGATACGACGAAATACATATTCCGCCCGGCTGCGTTCCGCCAAACCCTGTGGTATTTCATCGCCGCTGTGCATCTGCCGGAGGAAGTGGGCTTCGATCAGCTTTTGCTCTGATGCCACATTATCGGTTAAGAGCTTCGTAGTGCTTTGCACGGCCTGCAGCAGCAGTGCACCGATGCAGACGGTAAACACCAACAAGAAAATCAGCGTTGTCGCCAATAACAACTTTGATTTCAGTTTCATTGACTCGCCTCCAATCGGTAGCCGATCTTCGGAACGGAAACCAGGTTCAACCCCGTTTTCCGTCGAAGCTGCGCTACATGGACGTCTACAGTCCTGGTCCCGCCCTCGTAGCGGATGCCCCAGACCTGATCCAGCAGCCGCTGGCGG
>JAGAEW010000128.1 GCA_017612935.1 Oscillospiraceae bacterium | reverse complement strand
TTGGAAAGGAGAAAAACCATGTCGATCACAGTTGCCGAATACTTAGGGCAGCGGACAGATGTTGCCGCGCCGGACATTGTTCCGGTCCTGCACAAGGTTCCGTGTCCGTTTTCTTCCGGAAATACCTGTCTCAAAAGCGGCGGGAAAAAGAACCCAGTTTGCAGTGTCAGAAAAGAAGACGTAACGTTATGGATTGTCTGTGAAAACCGCCTATGTACAACCAAGAAAACAATCCCGCTCTGTTCCCATCAAAGCGACGTTCTGCTGGACATTGCAAAGCATGTGTTTTCGCCAACCGTTACAAAAGATCGCATTTTGGTAAAGCGCGAAGTCCCGCTTCAGGTGTCTCAAAGCACCAACTATCAGGCCGACTATATCATGACTCTGGACAACGGTCACAGTTCCTTCCCCGGACCGGATAAGGTCATTCTTGAAATGCAGGGCGGCGGCGAGACAAGCGGGACAGAGAACATGACAGCCGTCGTGAATCGCTGGAAGACAGCCGCTTCACCAACGAATCTCATGCTCCGGCAGCCAGCTAAGGCCAATCCGCTTGAGACAAATGCCTGGAGACGTCAGCAGGAGCAGTTTATTGTAAAGGGCAACATTGCCATGCTGACCTGGAAGGGCTATGGCATTGCCTTCTGCGTCGGAACGCTGCTTTTTGATTATCTGAAGGTAAAAATTGATTTCAGACAGCTTCCTGATTTGAAGGACCACAACTGGACCCTCGCGCTGATCGGAATTCAGGAGGACTGCACAACCCCGCCGAGCGCCGGACCGATTCCGTTGGTCGTCGATGAAGAACGGCTCCTGTATACCAACTACCAGACCTTCGTTCATGCGTTAATCAATCAGGGACTTCCCACTCCTTCAGCCTTTACCGGACGCTTTATCGACTTGAACAACACCCCGCACGTTCTTTAATGTAGTGTTCGGGATAGTATTTTTTGTCCATTTTCACAATTCTCTTTGCGATCCATTCAATGACCGGGACACATCCGGCGTTTCCAATGGCTCTCCAGCGGTTGCTGTCCAGTCCTTCGGGAAGCCCTGAAGCTGCTCGCACTCCGAAGGGAGCATCCGTCTTACATACAGCATCCGCGCTTCCTCTGGAATCGAGAGTATATGTTTCTCCATCGTTTCTGTAACCTTTTCCTTGCGGCCCTGCGCTTGCTTTTCTGCCAATTCCCGCATGTTGGATAGAAAAGACATTTGATTCAGGTAAGCTTTCATCATTGCCGGAGGCAAGGAAGTTCCGCGCTCTGTTGCTCTGGCAATCAGCGACTGGATTTGTTCCACACTCAAAAAGTACTTCAGCGGCGCCGATGGTTCCAAGACTTGCGACAATGTACGTTCTTCTACGTCGCTGGGGTGTTCCAAAGAATTTTGCATCCAACACTCTCCATGCCACACCATACCCGAGTTCATCCAGTGTTGTGAGGACAACGTGAAAGTCTCCGCCCTTTGCGCTGTTGAGAAGTCCGGGAACATTTTCGATAAAAACCCAGCGAGGCCGCTTTTCCTGAATAAGTTCTGCGTATTTAAAGAAGAGTCCACTGCGCGCTCCCTCCAGTCCTTTTCGTTTCCCCTGATTCGCCAGGGAGAGATCCTGGCACGGGAAGCCCCCGGCAAAAATCTCCACCTCCGGGACGTCTTTGCCGGTAATCTTTGTAATGTCCTCTTGAAAAGGGACATTTCGCCAGTGCCGATTTAGTACCTGCCGACCGAATTTCAGAATCTCGCATTGGAATGCGACTTCCACGCCTGCCTTCTCCAATCCAAGATCAATTCCGCCAATCCCGCTGAAAAAAGAAGCAGCTTTCATTTTGGGCTCTCCTCCGCCATATTTGCCTTGACAATTCTGGAAGCCTCAAGCAGAGCCGTTCTGCGGACAAATTCGCTGTAGGACGCATACGCTTGCATTTGAGCTGCAAGCTTCAGCTTTTCCAGCTCTTCTTCACTGACCCGGATACTCATTGAAATTGTTTTCTTTGATGGCATAGGATACTCCCCCCCATTCTGCGCGTATCATAGCAAAGACGTGCTACATTGTCAATACGTTCGGCCACATTTTTTCTGGTTTTCAGAAGTGTTTTGAACCAGTCCTTAACACCGCATTTCGCGTGAGACAGGATTTGGTAATATAGCTTTCTAATTTTGCGGATTCTGATTACAAAATCCTGCTTTTCATTTAGAAGCTTCAGGAAAATCTTGTTGTCATCGTAGCTTCTCGCTTTCCCGCTATTCCAAACTGCGGAAACTCAAGTTGAGTTTTACTTGACAATCGGAGGCAAACGCGGTAGAATAAACGAAAACTTGGAAAAACTGTCAAACATGCACGAAGCGGGGTTCCGCCTGTGCGGGCCTGCGGCGCAGGTTGGCGGATTTTCCCAGAGAAGGAGCATTCGACATGGCAAAGCGACCGACCACTCGCATTCTGCTGGAGGGCGCACTCTGCGTGGCCTCCGCCCTTGCCCTGAGCTATTTTGAAATTCCACTCGGGATCAAATTCGGCGGCTTTAACGGCAAGCTGAATTTCGTTATGGTTCCGTTAATCATCTATGCCATGCGCACCAACGTCGGCTGGGGCTTCCTCGCCGGTTATATCTACGGCATTATCAAATACTTTGTCACCTACGGCACGGACATCACATGGGTCTCCCTGATCTTCGACTACTCGCTGGCCTACGGCATGGTCGGCCTTGCGGGCCTGTTCCACAAGAGCTTCAAGCTGATCTCGCTGGCTGCCTTTATCGGCTGTCTGGGCCGCTTTGCCGTCCACTATTTCGCAACCGTGACCGTCTATGCCCGGTATGTGCCCGCGGAATTCATGGGGATCAAAAACCCGCCGCTGTCCGTCTACTCCCTGCTCTACAACGGCACCAGAATGCTGCCCATCACCATCTTTACGGTCGGCCTGTTCGCCATTCTCGTCGCTATGCCGGATATTCTGAAGGAGCAATAACCCTACAGCTACCAATCGTAACCGTTCCCGCCTGCGGAGAAAAGTTCCCGCAGGCGGGCTTGACTTTTTTTCAAAAAGGTTGTACAATAAATTGACTCTTCGGGGGGCCGGACCGATCCGGCTGAGACTGGGCAAATACGGAGCCCTGACCCGTGAACCTGATACGGATTATGCCGACGGAGGAAAAGAGTGGGCGCTCTTTGATTGCCGACGGCGTTGAACCGTCGGTATTTTCAAAGGAGGAAAGAAAAATGAATCAATCCAAAGCACTTCCC
>JAGAEW010000127.1 GCA_017612935.1 Oscillospiraceae bacterium | reverse complement strand
CGATCGAACGCAGAAGCAGGTTGAGACCTTTGGTTGGTAAGCGTAAAACCTGAGGGCGGGTTGAAGTAGCCCTCCGAATATGAGAGAATGAAGCGGGGCTTCCATAGACTTCCATCGAGTCGGTGCGAGTCTATGGGAGCCTCTGCATTTGTGCCTGGCAGTGCCATCGACTGTCAGGGAGTCTCATGGACATGGAGGGATCATCATGGAAGAGCTTATCATCCGCGGTACGCGGGCGCAGCAAAACCTCATGGAGTGGAGCCGGCGCATGGCGGATTGCCGCAGCAGCGGGATGTCTGTAGCACGCCGGGTTCATATCTTTCTTCTCCGATAATACTCGAAGCAGCTTTCCTGCGGAGCGTGGCCTGATTGCGGCGTTTTTTATGATTGCGAGGAGGATACCGCTTCCCCCTTGGGCTCAATCCGCCGTTTCCGGGTTTCCGCTGGGGTTGACGATGTCCTTCACATTCATATACCGCAGCATAGCCTCGGCAGTCTCCTTGGCAGAGCGCACCGCGTGTACCACCGTCAGGGGGCCTGTCACAACGTCACCGGCGCTGAAGACGCCTTTTACGGTCGTCATGTGGTTTTCGTCCACAACCAGCAGCCCCTTGGCAGTCCCCTCCAGATGGTCGGTGGAAAGCAGGAGCTTGTCCTTCGGACGCTGGGAGATGGCAATGACCACGGAATCCGCGTGAATCAGGATCTCCTGCTCGCTATAGCCGACGACGGCTCCGGTTTCGTCCAGAATCGCGTCCCGGAACACCGGCCCCTCGGGACGGATGGCGACAATCTGCTTGCCGTAAATAAACTCGGCCCCGTCCAGGGCTGCGTAGCTCATTTCCTGGGAGCTGGCATTTGCGTGCTTGCCCCGGGAGAACAACATGACCCGCTCCGCGCCGTGGCGGAAAGCGGTGCGTGCCACGTCCATCGCCACGTTGCCCATGCCGATGATGGCCACGGTGCGACCGAGATCGACGTTTCCCGCATTCTCCAGATAGGAAACACCGAACTGGACGTTGGCGCCGCATTCACCGCGGACCCCCAGCGTTTTGGGCCGCCAGGCGCCGGTTCCGACAAACACCGCGTCATATCCGTCCCGCAGCAGATCCTCCAGCTTCAGGGCGCCGCCGATGGTGGTGGCGGTGCGGACACGGATCCCGAGCCGATTCAGCAGCTTCTGATAGCGGTCCAGAACCGTCTTGGGCAGGCGGAAATCGGGGATTCCGTACCGTAGCATTCCGCCGATCAGGTGCTTGCGCTCAAAGACCGTCACCTCGCAGCCCCGCTGGGCCAGCAGAACGGCCACAGTCAGTCCGGCCGGACCGGAGCCCACCACTGCCACATACCTTCCGTTTTTGGCCACCGGCTCCGGACGCATTCGATCCAGATAGGAATCGGAAATGAATTTTTCAATGTCGTAGAACTGCACCGGCGTGCTCTTCTTCCCCAGAACGCAGTG
This sequence comes from Oscillospiraceae bacterium, assembly GCA_017612935.1. GTDB lineage: Bacteria > Bacillota > Clostridia > Oscillospirales > Oscillospiraceae > JAFRPC01. The sequence goes on along the minus strand of JAGAEW010000127.1, from coordinate 11,062 downwards.
TCCGGCGCACTGGGCCTCATGGTTGCAGACCGTGGCGCAAATCACGCTCATGGGATTGTTCTCAAAGAGCTCTTTGCCGGCCTGCATCACCTTTTTTTCCCTGAAAAGCTGAATGATACGGGGAATCGGTGTAGAAATCGGGCAGAATTGCCGACACAGGGGAATCTTGCAGTTGAGGCAGCGCTCTGCCTCGCTTTCAATGTGAATTGCCATAATTTTCCTCCGGGATGTAATCTGTCTGTGGGCTACCCAAAGCCCGCAGCGCCCGTCACGCAATCAGAACGGACGTCTTTTGCTGACTGCGCTCATTTTTCCAGGATCAATCTCCCATAAATAACCGATGGCCAGACGCCAGGGGGAGACGGTGGCGCAGCTCTGTCTGCGCCCTACCGATATTCCGCCAGATCAAAGACCAGGCGTTCTGTTTTTTCCCAACCCAGGCAGGGATCGGTGATAGACTGGCCGAAGACCTTCCCGCCGGGACTTTGGCAGCCGTCCTCCAGATAGCTCTCCACAAAGAAGCCCTTGACCAGCTTTGCGATGGCCCGATCCCGGCGGCAGCTTTCCAGCACGTCCCGCAGGATTTCCGGCTGCCGGAAGGGATCCTTGCCGGAGTTGGCGTGGTTCGTATCGATGAGTACGGCGGGGTTTTGGGCCCCGACGCTCTGATAGAGCGCCGCCAGACGGCACAGATCTTCATAGCGGTAGTTGGGCACTGTCCCGCCCTCCTCGGTCTGCCGTCCCCGGAGCACTGCGTGGGCCAGAGGGTTCCCCAGGGAGTGAACGGCCCAGCCCCGGTAGATAAAGCTGTGGCGCCCCTGGGCAGCGTGAATGGCGTTCAGCATCACCCGCAGATCTCCGTGGGTGGGATTTTTCATGCCCACGGGGATGCCGAGGCCCGAGGCAGTCAGCCGGTGCTGCTGATCCTCCACGGATCTGGCCCCCACCGTGACATAGGCCAGCAGATCGTCCAGATAGCGGTGGTTTTCGGGGTAGAGCATTTCATCAGCGCAGGTGAAGCCCGTCTCCCGCAGGGCCCGCAGATGCAGAGAGCGGACCGCAATAATCCCCTTGAAGGGGTCCGGCCGGGCGGAGGCGTCCGGCTGATGCACCAGCCCCATATAGCCGTCGCCGCTGGTGCGGGGCTTGTTGGAAAAGACCCGGGGTACGATAAAAATCTGCTCCCGCACCCGCTCCTGAAGCTCCCGCAGCCGGTACAGATAGGCCAGCACGCTGTCGGCCCTGTCCGCCGAGCAGGGACCGATCACCAGCAGCCAGCGGGGATCCCGCCCCTCGAAGATGGCCCGCAGCGTTGCCGCCCGGGCCTCCACGATGGGAGCCAGCTCCGCCGTCAGGGGATACAGAGCCTTCGTCTCCCGGGGGATCGTCAGCTTGCGTTCAAATTCCAGATCCATCTGTTTCCTCGCTCTCCGTTTCCGGCTCCCGGGTGATTAAAATGCCGAGCCCCTGCAAAACATCGTAAAATTCGGGCCAGCTCTTGCTGACGGCCTCGGCCCCCCGGAGCCGACCGCCGCAGAGGGTACAAAGCAAGGTCAACGCCATGGCAATCCGGTGGTCGTTATGGCTGTCCAGTACCTCCGTGGGGCTGCGAAGCGTGCCGCCCTGCACCCAGATTCTGTCCCCGTCCACCACGGACTGAATGCCGAATTTTTCCAGTTCCTCCGCCATGACCTCGCCGCGGCTCGATTCCTTCAGCCGCAGCCGCTGCGCGCCCTCCAACATCACGCCGTTGTAGGCGGCGGCCAGAGCCATCAGCACCGGTCCCAGGTCGGGGCAGTCGCTGAGATCTATGACGGGCTTTTTCTGCCGCAGGGTCTTAAAGTGCTGCAAATACAGCTTGTCTCCCTGGGGGCTGAGTTGGTTGAGGCCCAAAACTCGGACGTTCCCGCCCAGACAATTCAGCGCCTCCAAACCAGCCGCGTTGGACCAGTCTCCCTCCACCTGAACCGGGTGGGGACGGTATTTTTGTTTGGCTGGGATGTGGAAGCGCTCCGTTCCCACCGAGACAATCCGAATTGAGAAGTCTCGCTGTACGGCGAGGCTCATGCCAATGTAGGAGCGGCTTTCCACCGGAGGCAGAAGGGTAATCCGGCTCTGTCCCTCCAAAAAGGGAAGGGCAAAGAACAGCCCCGTCACAAACTGGCTGCTCAGGTCCCCCGGCAGCTCAAAATCCCCCGGCCGCAGCGGACCCCGCACCCGCACCGCGTCCTTCTGACGGTCATAGAACAGGTGCTGCTCCGCGCAAATCTGTTCATAGGGCTCCAGCGGCCGCTCCAGCAGCCGCTCCGAACCGGTAAAAATGACTTCCCTGCCCGACAACAGCGCCAGGGGCAGCAGAAAGCGCAGCGTGCTGCCGGAGCTGCGGCAGGGCAGAACTGTCCCCTCGGGGACGGCGAAGGGGTCCAGCCCGCCGATGCTCACACTCCGCTCCCCCTGTTCCACCCTCGCGCCCATGGCCCGCAGGCAGTCCAACGTCGCCAAAATGTCCTCGGACCACTCCAACGGCTCCACCCGCCGGGGCTCCGCTGCCAAAGCGGCGGCAATCAACTGGCGATGGGCCATACTCTTGGAGGGAGGCGCCGTGACCTTCCCCGACGCCTGAGAGGCTTGTATGTTCAAAATCATAGTTCAGACCTCGATTGCAGAATCAGGTTTTTCTTGAGAAGCTCCATAGCCTCCAAATATCCCTGCAGTCCATGCCCGCAGATGCTTGCAAGGCAGGCCGCCCGGACGTAGCTCACCCGGCGGAAGGGCTCCCGCTGATCGGGGTCGGAGATATGCACCTCCACCGTCGGCAAACCCACCGCCTTGACCGCGTCCAGCAGGGCCACGGAGCTGTGGGTGTAGGCGGCGGGATTCAGCACGATGCCGTCAAAGCGGCCCCGTGCCTGCTGAATCCAGTCCACTAAAACCCCCTCGTGGTTGCTCTGGCGGATTTCCACCTCCACGCCGATGGCAGCGGCATGTGCTGTGATAAGTTGACATAAATATGAATAATCCTGTGTTCCGTAAACATCCGGCTCCCGAATCCCCAACAAATTGAGGTTCGGGCCGTTCAAAATCAAAAGCTTCATCGCAGTATTCCTTCCAGTAGCGAGCGTGTAACGTTCATTCTAAGCTTCTCCATGCCGCCAGCGCCGCCGTAAAAGCCTGCTCCGCCGTGCCGCGGCAGGAGATGACACAGTCCGCTGCGGCGCGGTAAAGGCCATAGCGCTGCCGATATAAGCCTCGGAGCTTTTCCGCCGTGTCGCCCAGCGGGCGCTCAGGGCTGGGGCGCAGAGCCTCCGGGGGGCGGTCAAGGAAGAAGATTCGCCCGTTCTGCCGCAAACGGCGGAGATTTTCCTCCCGCAGGACCGTTCCGCCGCCGGTGGCGATGAGCTGCCCGCCCTGCCCGGCAAGCTCCTGTACCAGCGCGCTCTCCAGCTCCCGAAAGCGACCTTCTCCCGCCTCGGCAAAGATGGCGGCGACAGGTTTTCCGGCACGGGCTTCGATGACGGCGTCAAGATCCACAAAGGGTTTCCCCAGCGCCTTCGCCAGCAGGGAGCCGACCGTAGACTTGCCACAGCCCGGCATTCCGATCAGCACAAGGTTTTCCCTGCTCCGGCCCAGGGCCGAGAGGGTGCCGAGAATCTGTCCTTCCTCCACAGCGCTCCCCGTGAAGAGCCCGCAGGCCAGGGCCGCCTGCCGCACCAACATCTCCAGCCCGCCTCCGGCGGGAAGGCCCAGCCCCCGGGTTTCCAGTACCAGCCGGGTTCGCAGGGGGTTGTATACACAGTCAAACACGCCCGCCAGCCCGGGCAGCGCCGCCGGCCTCAAGGGCAGTCTCTCCCAGTCGGGAAACATTCCCACCGGCGTGCAGTTGAGAATCACAAGCTGCCGGGGCGCTTCCGGCGCGGAAGGGCCCGCCGAAGGCCGGGGGCCTCCGAAGCGTTTCAGCAGCTGCTCGTAGCTGAGAACTCCCGCCTGTTCCCTGCGGCTGACGCGGAAGACCTCCGTGGCCCCCAGGGCGGCACAGACGGCCAGAGCCGTTTTGGAGCTGCCGCCTGTGCCGAGAATCAGAAGGGTTTTGCCCGCCAGAGCAGGGCTCTGCCCGGCAGACAAGGGGGCGAGCAGATGGCAAATCGCCTCCGCCATGCCGCCGAAGTCCGTGTTGTAGCCCCAGAGCAGGCCGTCCCGTTTGACCACGGTGTTCACCGCGCCGATGGCAGCGGCCCGGGGGTCCAGCCGATCCAGATAAGGAATCACCGCCTGCTTATAGGGAATGGTGACATTGAGCCCCTCGAAGCGGCGGGCCTTGAGAAAGGAGCCGAGCTCCGAGGGTGCCAGCTCCAGACACGCGTAGTCATAGCGGCCGAAGCTCCTGTGAAGCTCCGGGGAAAAGCTGTGAGCGAGCCGCTCTCCGATTAAAGCGTACTGCATCCTCCGCCCTCCGCGCAATTTCTTTGTTTCGTTCCGGCTTCCGCCTCCAGCAGATCCAGCAGCACCAGGGCCGTGATGCTGTCCTGTACCACTCTGGCCCGGGGGACAATGCAGGGATCGTGCCGCCCCTCCACCTGAATCATCGTCTCTTCCCCGGTGGCAAGATTGACTGTCTGCTGGGGAAGGGCAATGGAGGGAGTGGGCTTGACGGCGGTACGGAACAGCAGGGGCATTCCGTTGCTGATTCCCCCGTTGATGCCGCCGTTGTGATTGCTGGCGGTGACAATGCGCCCGCCCTCGACCCGGAAGGCGTCGTTGGCCCGGGAACCCCGCTGCTCCGTTAGGGCAAAGCCGTCTCCAAACTCCACGCCCTTCACGGCGGGAATGGAGAACAGTCCGTGGCTGAGCAGCCCCTCCAGCGTATCAAACCAGGGCTCCCCCAGTCCGGCAGGCAGACCGATCACGGCAGTTTCCAGCACGCCGCCTACACTGTCCCCTGCCCGGGCCGCCTCCGAGATGGCCCGGATCATGGCTTTGCCCCGCGCTGCATCCAGAACGGGAAAGCTCGCCTGCTCCAAATGCCTCAGGTCGGCCCGCAGCTCCCCAAAGGCCCGGTCGGCAATGCCGCCGCAGCGGGCAATGTGGGTACCGAGAAAAATCCCCTGCTCTGCCAGCGCCGTCAGAAAAATTGCGCCGGCCGCCACCAGCGGCGCCGTCAGCCGACCGGAGAAGTGTCCGCCCCCCCGGGGGTCGGCAAAGCCTCCGTATTTCACGAAGCCGGTGTAGTCCGCGTGAGAGGGCCTCGGCGTATTCAACAAGTTTACATAATCCGAGCTCCGTGAATCGAGGTTCGGAATCAGAATGCACAGGGGGCTTCCGGTGCTACGCCCCTGATAGACCCCACTGACAATGCGGAAGGGGTCCGGCTCCAACCGGGCCGTAGAGATGAGCCCGGCAGGACGCCGCAGGGCCAGCAGCCGTGCAATGGTTTCCTCCTCCACCCGCAGTCCGGGCCGCAGCCCGTCGATGACGCAGCCGATTTCCGGCCCGTGGCTCTCGCCAAAGAGGGTGAGGGTGAGTCTGCGTCCAAAGCTGTTGTTCATAAATACTCCTTTTCCCTTCCGTCGAAGGGAGCCGTCAGGGAGGCGGCTCCGTCCGCCGCGGCCTCGCCTTCAAAGAGCCGAAGCGTCATGGCCCGCAGCTCGTCAAAGCAGAGTCTCCGCAGCTCGAAGCGCCCGATCTCCGGCACCGTAACGACGCAGAGACTGCCGTCCGCCAGGGTCTTTTTGTCGTGGAGCACAGCGGCCAGCACCCGTTCCGGCTCAATTTGCAGCCCCTTCAAATCTGACGGCAGCCCCAGCCGTTCCAACACGGCCCTCAGCCGTCCCCGCACTGCCGGAGCGCACAGGGGTAGCATCCCCAGCGCGACGCACTCCCCGTGGAGCAGCCCGCCACCGGAGGCGGCCTCTATGCCGTGGCCCAGGGTGTGGCCGAAGTTCAGCGCCCGCCGCAGTCCCCCTTCCCGGGGATCTGCCTCCACCACGGCGCGCTTCACCCGCAGGGATGCGGCAAGGATCGGCTCTATGTCGCCGTAGCCCGCCGGGTTTTCAAAGCGTTCAAAGAGGGCTGCGTCGTGGGTCAGCCCCATCTTCACAGCCTCCGCCAGCCCGCCGACAAGCTGCCGCCGGGGCAGACTTTGCAGGAGCTCCGGGTCGATCAGCACGGCCCGGGGCGCGTGAAAGGCGCCGACAGGGTTTTTCACAGCCCCGAGATTGACGGCGGTTTTTCCGCCGATGGAGGAATCCACCATGGACAGGCTGGTGCTGGGGCAGTTGTACCAGTCGATGCCCCGCATATAGAGGGCGGCCGCCAGACCGGCCAGATCCCCCACCATGCCGCCGCCTACAGCCAGGACGCAGTCGCTGCGGCGCATGCCGAAGTCCAGCATGGCCGTCAAAACCGCCTCCAGCACCGGCAGAGACTTGCTCGCCTCCCCCTGGGGGACCGTATAACAGCGGGCCAGCCCGCACTGGGCGGCAAGGACGCGGCTGTATTCGCCGGGAACCCCCTCGTCTGTGACGAGAAATACCCGCCGCTTCAGATCCAGCAGGCTTCCGGCATTTGCCAGAGCACCCCGCTGCAAGATGACCGGATAGCTTCCCTCCGGACTGCGGACGTTGATGCGCGCCCGGCTGTCGGGCTGCAGAAGCTCCGCCTGATAGTCCCGGGAACAGGCCATCACAGCCTCTAAAAGGGCGGCATAGTGGGGCCGCAGGGCAGGGTTTGTGATGCGGGCGCCGCTTTGTGCAAGCACTGCGGCTTCTCTGACCGGATCCCGGATGGGCAGCCCCTTCGACTGCTTATAGGCGGCAATTTCCGCCGCCGCCTCCATGCGGGCCTCAAACAGGCGCGCCAGCTCGGCGTCAATTCGGTCGATTGTCTCCCGGCTTCTCTGCAAATCCGCCACGTCCCACACCTCCGTCCCGTTTTCTACCGAAAATTATAGCAAATCTCCGGGCCAAATGCAAGGACTTGTTCCTCCAAAGCCCCGGCTTTCCGGTCAGGAAGGCCGGGGCGGTTTGTGGGTGCGGCTGAAGGACAGGATGCCGAAGAAGCTCCGGCCTGAACGCCCAACTCCCGGAAAATCGAAGCACTCCCCCCCCTGTGGAACAGCCTGTGGAGAAGCTGTGGACAGCTGTGGAAAACCTGTATCCCCTGTGGAAAACGCTCTGGAAAGGCTGTGGACATCAGGTGGAAAACCCGCGTTCCGTTTCGGCCGGGCAAATCTTTTTTTGAAATTCCGCCGCATTTTTACCCGGTCTTATCCCCGTCACAGGCTGAACTGCATCCCTTCTCCGGCCGAAAGCCGCTCCCGCTCCCGGCGACTCTCTTACGAAGACACAGCAGACAGCCCGGAACGGCCTTGCAAGTCTTGTGTCTTTGTGAAGTGATTATTGCTCTATTTTTTCAAAATTTTCTCTAAAGTATCTTGACAAAACAACACCTCTGTGGTATAATCAAAGTATCCTGAAAAGGTTAGCAAACCCGCAAAACAACACTGAAAGGAGACTTCAATCATGCAAAGCACAGAACTTCAGAGGACCCAGTTTACCTTCTACCGCTCCTATCTCGACGCAGTCCTGAAGCTGCCGAAAAGCCGCCAATTTGAGGCTCTGGAGGCAATTATTCAGTATGCCCTCTACGGCACGACGCCCCAGTCCATGTCCCCGAAGGTGGAAGCGGTGTTCACGGCGATCCGCCCAAACCTGGATGTCGCCCGGCTCAAGGCCCTGCATCGCATGAAAGCCGGCGCAGGGGCAGATCATTTTCCCGGTGGGAGTATGTAGAGTTAGTGTTAGGGTTAGGGTTAGAGTTAGTATTAGAGTTAGATTGCGTGTTAGGCATAGAATCAGATTTATCTTTAGAGAGAGAGAAAAAGATAGGGCAGCGCCCGCTTAATTCCTGCGGCTTGTGCGGCGTTACCATAGATTAAAATCGCAGCAGACTGCATGAAATGCTTGCTTTTTGTGGATTTCTGCCCTATAATAGACAGGTCAAGCTCTGCAGGGAAAGCTTCCTGCAGGGCCCTGAAATTTGAACCATCCGTCCGCCCCTGGAATCCAGCTTCCGGCAAGGCCTGTCGCTTTGATTCCGGCGGTGCCTGTCCATCTCCCGGGTCACAAAAAGGGAGGCGGCACAGTCAGCGGATACGTTCCAAGCGGAACGGGAAGGAGCATTTTATGCTGAAAATTGAACATCTGACCAAGCGCTACGGCGACAAGCTTGCGGTAGATGATCTGTCTCTCCGCATTGCCCCCGGTGAGATTTACGGCTTCATCGGTCACAACGGCGCGGGAAAGACGACCACCCTCAAATCAGCGGTGGGCATTCTGCAATTTGACGCGGGAAGCATTACCGTTGACGGCATCGACCTCCGGGAGGACCCGCTTGCCTGCAAGGCGAGGCTGGCCTATATCCCGGACAATCCGGATCTCTATGAGTTTATGACCGGAATCAGGTATTTGAACTTCATTGCGGATATTTTCAAGGTGGACGCCGCCACCCGCCAGAGCCGTATCCGGGAGCTGGGAGACCGTCTGGAGCTGACAGCCGATCTGGCCCAGCCGATTTCTTCCTATTCCCACGGTATGAAGCAGAAGCTTGCGGTCATTGCGGCCTGGCTGCACAGTCCCCGGCTGATTCTGATGGACGAGCCCTTTGTCGGTCTGGACCCCAAGGCCTCCCACCTGCTCAAGCAGATGATGCGGGAGCACTGTGACAGGGGCGGCGCAATCTTCTTCTCCACCCACGTTTTGGAGGTGGCGGAAAAGCTCTGCGACAAGGTGGCCATCATCAAGCAGGGCAAGCTGATTCGTTCCGGCACGATGGAAGATGTGCGGGGCGACGATTCTCTGGAGGAGGTCTTTCTGGAGCTGGAGGACACATCATGCTAAAGGTTCTGCTCAAAAAACAACTGCAGGAAATCCTCTCCCATTTAATGCGCGGCAGCAAAAGGGGACAGCGGGGGAAAAACGGAAAGCTGAGCACCGGCGCAGGGATGGGCCTGCTCCTGCTCCTTGCGCTCGCCTATCTGGTCTACATTTTCTCCTACATGGCGGACAGCCTGGCAACACCCCTTTTCGAGGCAGGCGTACCGTGGCTCTACTACTTGCTCTGCGGCGGAATCGCAGTTCTCCTGGGGACCTTTGGCAGCGTCTTTAACACCTATTCCACCCTCTATCTGGCTAAGGACAATGATTTGCTGCTGTCCATGCCGATTCCGATCCGCAGTCTGATTATCTCTCGCCTGCTGGGGGTCTTCATTACGGGCTTCGGCTACTCCGCAATCGTCAGTATGCCTGCCGTGGCGGTGGGCTGGATTTGTGGCAACGTGACGCTTCAGACCGTTTTGGGCGGCATTCTCTTCGTCCTGCTGATCTCCCTGATGGTCCTTGCCCTCTCCTGTCTTCTGGGCTGGGTGGTGGCAAGAATCAGCCTGCGTCTGAAAAACAAAAGCTACATCACCGTTCTCATCTCCCTGATGGGAGTGGGGCTGTACTATTACGTCTACTTCAAGGTAATGGGTCAGGTAGACGATCTGCTGGAGAATGTGATCTCCATTGGCGGCAGGATTCGAAGCGATCTCTACCCGATCTATCTCCTCGGCAGAATCGGAGAAGGCGACTGGCTGGCGATGCCGATCTGGACGGCCACGGTTCTGGTAATCCTGCTCGGCATCTGGTTCCTGCTGAAAAGCAGCTTCCTGTCTGTCGCCACCTCTGCGCCAGCGGGCAAGCGGGCAGTCTATCGGGAACAGCCCACCAGGCAGAGAACTGTCTCCTCCGCCCTGCTGCAGAAGGAGTTGCGTCGTTTTATTTCCAGCTCCAACTATATGCTCAACTGCGGAATCGGCTTGGTATTTATGGTGGCTTTTGGCGTTATGTTTTTAATCAAAGGCAGGGATCTGCTGGATCTGCTTTCCTTGGCGGAATTCATCGACAGCAGCCCGAATGATGGGATTGCTGTGCTGCTGGCCGCCATGTGCTGTCTGATGCAGTCCATGGTGTATATTTCCGCTCCGTCGGTTTCCCTGGAGGGGAAAACCATCTGGCAAATTCAGTGTCTCCCGGTGACGCCGTGGCAGAGCTTGCAGGCAAAGCTCAGTCTGCATCTGGCCCTGACAGCAGTTCCAACCCTGTTCATTCTGCTCTGTGTGCTGCTCCTTGTGACGGCAACTGTTGCACAGAAGCTCCTGATTGTCCTGACAGTTACGCTCTTTGCCCTGCTGACCGCGCTGCTGGGACTGACTTTGAACCTGCTGATGCCGAACCTGGACTGGACCAATGAAATCCGGCCCATTAAACAGGGCGCCGCCGTTATGTGTACGCTGTTTTCCGGCATCGCCCTGAGCTCCGCCCTGGGGGGGCTCTATTTCTGGTTTGGCTGGAAGCTCGGCGCCACCGGCTATCTGGGTCTCGTTGCGCTACTGTTGGCGACTGCCGACTCCTCCCTGGCCCTGTGGCTGCGTCACTCCGGTGTCCGCCGCTTCGAGGCGCTTGGTTGATCTGCCTGCGGAGGAAACGGCAATGCGGCCGCTTGCCGCCCCTGTATCATTGAACCTGTCTGCAGCAGCCCCCTGTGTTCCGGGGCTGCTGCAGAATGCAAAAACCCCGGCGGTCGCGCCGCAGACCTTTCAGCGGCTGCGGAAACGCCGGGCTCCGTTGCAGAATGATTTTGTGGTTCCTATAAAAAACAGAAAAAACAGGTTCCTATAAAAAATAGAAAAAAACAGTTGACAAAAAGCCGTTTTTCGTTTATACTAATCAAGCTTTGAGTGCGTGACCGCGCCAAAGCCGAAGCGGTGCAGAAGCCGCTGACAATTAAATACGGAGTGGTATCGAAGCGGTCATAACGAGCACGACTGGAAATCGTGTGTACGTCAAAAGCGTACCGAGGGTTCGAATCCCTCCCACTCCGCCAAAGCGAAAATCCTGTCACGACAGTGGCAGGGTTTTTGCTTTGTATTATTCATTCTTAAGTTTTCATTCTTCATTCTTCAGTTTCTCAGACAGGATTTTCTAAATGAATACTGAAGACTGAAAAATGAATAACTGTCTAATGG
>JAGAEW010000126.1 GCA_017612935.1 Oscillospiraceae bacterium | reverse complement strand
GGCGGAAGCCATTGCGGAGGAGTTTAAGGATTACGCCGACGTGGAGCTGCCCAAGGAATAAATCCAAAAGAACAGATCAAAAACAGATCGCCCGCTCCCGGGTTTGGGAGCGGGCGATCTGTTGGAAGCGGCAAGCAGCGAAGAGGCTTGCGTCAATGTCTGCGAAATACCAGAAGTTTTTGGTCTGAGCCGAGGCCGAATGTGGTTGAGAGCTCATCGTTCTGGAACGTGAACTGCATTGAGGTGTTGCCATAGGTCATAACGCTTTTGCCGTAATTAATGGAACCGGTGAAGCCGTCATTTACCAGGACGACGGTGACTTCGCTGCCGTCCTGGGTCCAGGTGCCACCTTGTTTACCCATCCCATCAGGAACTGCGGCAAAGGAAACGTTGCCGTCGGCCTGCAGCGTAAAGCTCATCTGGTCCTTCAAAGTTTCAAGGGAGCTGATTCCCATCACACTCAGAGTCGTTTTCAGACTATCCTCATCTTTCGCATCCTCGGAATAATAGGCAACGGCGTCCTTGCCGTCAATGAGCTCGATTTTGTAAGTACCCTCTGCAGAGCCGACGTCCGCTTTGGCCGGAGCGGTCTCAGGTGCTTCGGGCATTTCAGGTACGCTTACGGATGAAGAGATCTTGGCATACACATAAGCAGGGCCGCCTTTTTCCTCGCCTTCCGAGATTGTGCTGAGCTCGCCGTCTTTGTATTTGAACCTGGCAACGGCGTCTTCATAGGTGATTTGTTTGCCGGTTTCAGAGTTGAAGGATGCATGGACGATACCGTCGTAAACGGTGATAACGACGGTATCTCCTTCCCGGCGCCATTCTCCGGCGTTGTAGGCTTTGCCGCTGATGCCCAAAACATCGGTGAAATAGCCGGAGCCGTCGGGGTTCAGAATCATCTCATACTTTTCGAGCAGTGCATCTAACTTCTCGGCGCCAAAGCTTGCGGCCGTCCCATCCGAGTTGGAGGCGTCTTTAGAAGCCAGCTTGCTGAAATATTCTTTGGCATCTACCCCGTCGATAGACTTTATTCTGTAGGTTCCGGCGATTAAAAGGCTGTCTTTTTCCGTGGGTTTGTTTTTGTGTGTAATAAAGCTGCTGCTTCTGAAGGAACCGTTGTTGCAGCCGACCAACAAGGCGGCAGCGATGAGTATTGTAAGGACGATGGAACAGATGTGTTTCATTTCAAGTCTCCTTTCAATTATCAGCGTTTGCTGCACTTATTATATCAAATATTGCGAAAAAAGCAAGAGATGCCTTTATCAATCCGGTTTTTTTACTCTGCCCAGTTCAGGCTTCTGCCCACGGCTTTGTTCCAGCCCCGGAACTGTTCGGCTCTCCAGGCTGCGTCCTTCTGGGGGGAAAAGGATGCTTCGCAGTGCCAGAGGCCTGCAATTTCGGTCCGATCCTTCCAGACGCCGATGGCAAGGCCGGCGAGATACGCTGCACCCAGAGCGGTGCTCTCCCGGATCAGGGGCCGACGAACCTGCTTGCCCAGCAAATCCGCCTGAAATTGCATTAAAAAGCCGTCCCGGCTTGCGCCGCCGTCCACCTTAAGCATGTTCATGGGGGAGCCGGTGTCCTTCTCCATTGCCAGCACCAGATCGGCGCTCTGAAAGGCAATGGATTCCTGGGCGGCCCGGATGATGTGCTCAGGCCGGGTCCCCCGGGTGATGCCCACAATGGTCCCCCGGGCGTTCATGTCCCAATGGGGGGCGCCCAGCCCTGTAAAAGCCGGAACAAAATAGACTCCCTCGGTGGAGCTTAGCTTTCGGGCATAATATTCGGCATCCTGGGCCTCCCGAATCAGATACATCTGATCTCGGAGCCACTGGATCACGGCGCCGCCCACAAAAACGGAACCCTCCAGGGCATATTGGATCCTGCCGCCGAGGCCGATGGCGATGGTTGTAACCAGCCCGTGCCTGCTCTGACAGGCCTCCTCGCCGGTATTCATCAGCAGAAAACAGCCGGTCCCATAGGTGTTTTTGGCGTCGCCCTTTTCAAAGCAGCCCTGCCCGAAGAGGGCGGCCTGCTGATCTCCGGCGATGCCAGTGATGGGGACCTCAACGCCCTGAATGTTGCAGCTTCCGTAAAAGCCGCTGGAATCCCGGACCTCCGGCAGCATAGCGGCGGGGATTTCCAGCTCCGACAGCAGCCGTTCGTCCCAGCACAGACGGTGGATGTCAAAGAGCATGGTGCGGGAGGCGTTTGTGTAGTCGGTGGCATGGACCTTGCCGCCGGTGAGCTTCCAGAGCAGCCAGGTATCCACCGTGCCGAAGAGGAGCTCGCCCCGCTGGGCTCTGGCCCGGGCTCCCTCCACATGATCGAGAATCCATTTGATCTTTGTGGCGGAGAAATAGGCGTCAAGCACCAGGCCGGTGGTCTTACGAATGTAGTCTGCCAGGCCCCGCCGTTCCAGCTCGTCACAGATGGGGGCGGTTCTCCGGCATTGCCAGACGATGGCGTTGTAGACAGGCTTTCCGCTTACCCTGTCCCAGACCACGGTTGTCTCCCGTTGGTTGGTGATACCGATAGCGGCAATTTCGGCAGGGGAGATTCCGGCCTTTGTAATGGCCTCCATCATCACGGCATATTCGCTGGCATAGAGCTCCATAGGGTCGTGCTCTACCCAGCCGGAGTGGGGATAGTACTGGTTGAATTCCTTTTGCGCCAGCGCAACGATGGTCTGATCTGTGTCAAACAGGATGGCGCGGCTGCTGGTGGTTCCCTGATCCAGAGAAAGCAGATAATGTCCCATAAGTTCCTCCCGTTTGACCGTTTGTTCTATGGATACTCTTTTATGGATTGGAAGTTTCGCGGAACTCACAGCGGACGATGCACTTGGCTTTCAGGCTGCCCACAGTGGCAATGACGTTTGTGGTTCCGTTTCCGACGGCGCTTACATGGCCGGATGCATCCACGGTGCAGACGCTCTCGTCCTGAGATTCCCACGTCACGGGCGTTCCCACAGGAATGTTGGTAACGGTAAGGGTATAATTCTCACCGGCCGAGAAGAACTTCATATCGTCCTTGATGAGAATCAGCTCCTTCACATCCACAGAAACCTGACTGGTGGCGGAGCTTGTGTCAAAGCTGCAGCTTACCTTGCATTCAGCGCTCTGCTCGCCGCAGCGCACGGTAATGACTGCCTCACCGGGGGCGACGGCTGTAACGATGCCGACGGGGCTGACCTTGACCACATCCGGATTCGAGGAGCTGAAGCTGCGCTCGTCTGTGGTATCAACGGGCGTCAGGGTTACGGGAAGCTGCAGCTGCCCGCCGGCTTCGTTGAAAACCAGTGCAGTCTGCTCCAGTTGAATGCCGGCGCAGGGGACCAGCTCCCCCTCCGCCCGGGAGGGCAGCGCGGTGGTATTCTCCGAATCAGCGGTTTCAGAGCTTGCGGGCACGTCGGACGCAGAAGGCTTTTGCGCGGCCCTTGCCGCCAATCTGTCATAGATGGGGATGTCAACAAGGTCCTTCTTCCACATCAGAAAGCTGCCTCCCACAAGAATTGCAGCGGACAAAGCCAGACAGCTCAATGTCAGGAAGGCTCTGGGGACGCGCCTGCGGTCAAAGTACACACGGGGGGCAGGCATGGGCCCTCTGCCGTCCCGGGCCGGGGACGGGGTTGCCCTGACCGGAGACTTGAGGGCAGCGGGGCGTTCCGGCGCCGCGTAGGACGGGCTGGATTCTTTTATGGCAGTGACGGGAAAAACTTTTGTTTCGCCCGTCACCTGCGGGGAGGCAATGGGCTGCGGATGCAGGACGCCCTCTCCTGACGACAAATCCTCAGGGGCATCCTCTGTTCCGCCCATTCCGGAGTCGCCTCTTGCCGGTTTTCCTGTTTTCTGGGAATGCTTGTGGGAGATGGGATCTGCTGTCCCGACTACCTGAGGCGCATGACGGCACAGAGGGCATTCTTCCAGGGTGGAATCGTAGAGCTCCCCGCAATTAGGGCACACAGTTTGATTTTGCATCGTTATGGTTCCTCCATTGTTTGGGAATACTATTTCCACAGGAGCATAGCTCGCATCGGTATCATTATGATATGCTCTTTTAGTCTGCTATCTTATATCATATCATTTTCTCGCAAATAAAACAATATGTTATTGCTTTTTTTTTCGATTTGTTATAAGATATATTAGTATTTTGTCAAAAAAGGAGGAGTACGGCCATGCTTGAACACAAGGTTTCCCCGCTTCTGGATGCAATGGAGATCGGAGAATGTTTTTCTCAGCACAACGGCGCCTGCTGTTATCGCATTGTACACCCGGAATCGGGCCGTGAGTTTGTACTCAAACAAATTTCCGTCCCCGCCAGCGCAGAGCAGGTATCCGCTCTGCTGCTCACCGGCGCCTATGCCAGCGAGGAGGAAGCGGATGCATACTATCGCAAGGAAGCAGAGAATCTGGTTCGGGAGGCGGAGGCGCGGAAAAAACTGCTGGACTGCCCCTATATTCTCCCCTTCCTCGGCGTTCAGATGGAGAAAAATGACGTGGGCTACACGGTCTATGCCGTGCTGCCCCGACGCAACTCCCTGCAAAGCTATCTCGATGAAAACACAGTTTCCCATTTGCGGGGCATCAACATGGGGATTGATCTCTGCGTGGCGCTCTCTGCCCTGCGGGAGGAAGGATACCTCCACGGCAATCTCAAGCCCGGAAATGTTTTCTTTTCGGATTCCGGCCGTTTCCTGCTGGGAGATTTCGGCCTGATTTCCACGCAGGATCTGCAATATGCGATTTTGCCCGAGCAGTACCGAAGCTGCTACACCGCGCCGGAGCTCAGCGGCGTGCTGGGAACCATGAATCTGACTGTGGACATCTATTCTCTGGGCATGATTCTCTACCGGATTTACAATGGCAACCACGCGCCCTTTGAGGACGAGCAGACCGGTCCCAGAGCGGCCGAAGCCCGTCGCCTTGCCGGGGAGGAGCTTCCTGTCCCCATCTACGCGGACTATGAGCTTGCTGCCATCATCCGCAAGGCCTGTGCCTTCCGGCCTGAGGATCGCTACCAGACGCCGGATGAAATGCGTATTGAGCTGGAAAACTATATGCGCCGCAATGCGGTGAGCGACCATCTCATCGTTCCGCCTCTGGTTCGGGACAGCGAGCCGCTGCGTCCGGAGGAGGCTGAGGAGGCGACCGAGCCTGTTCGCTTCGCCGACCCGGAAACCATGGATCCCGCCTTCAAAAGGGCCTTTGCGCAGGAGGGAAATCGGGATCAGAAGCAGGAAAAGCGGCAGCCTGAGGAAAACAGTCTTTCTGGCAGCTCCGAACCCGGCTCAGCGGAAGCTCCGCGCCCCGAGTCTCCGTGGGCGGAAAAGGTCCGCAAGCGCCGCAAAGGGACATGGATTGCCTTCTCTGCGGTGATGGTGCTGGTCGTCGCCCTGATTGGGCTCTATGAATTCACGGATCTGGGGCAGGGGCTCTGGCACTACTTTGTCACGGTGCAAAAGCTGGAGGTCAGTGAGATTACTCCGAACAGCTTGAAGCTGAGCCTCGCCACCAACACCGACGCCGGGGATTTCAAGGCGTACTGCCAGGATGCCTACGGCAACTCCTTCGACGGCCGCTTCGAAAACGGCGCAACCGTTTTCTCCGGCCTGACCCCCAACACCCAGTACAAGCTCAAAATTGAGCTTCCGGGATTCCACAAGATATCCGGCCCCACCTCTGCCTCTGCTGTCACCCTGGCCCAGACGGAGATCACCGACTTTGAGGCCAGCGCCGGTGAGGAGGACGGCTCTGTAGATTTGAAGCTTTCCGTTCGTGCCGGCGATGAGAAACCTGCTTTCTGGAGCCTCAGCTTCGGTCGGAGCGGGAGCACCCTCGAACACATGCAGTTTGCTGGGGATAGCTGTCATATTCAGGATTTGGAGCCCGGCGAGGAATATGTTTTCAGGCTGGAGGATACAGACAATCTCTATCTCGCAGGGAAAAAGGAAATCCACTTTGTTCCCCGCAAAACGGTCCGGGCGGAAGGCCTGGTTGTGGATTCTGTTGCGGACGGAGTGGCACGACTGAGCTGGCAGTGTACCACGGAGCTGCCGGATCAGTGGGATACCCGCTGCGTCAGCTCGGACGGAAAGGAACTCCCTGTAGAGCTGGAAGCTCCGAAGGAGGGCGAAACAGGCTGGCGCTGCGTCGCTGTCGTTAAGAATCTTGTTCCCAACGAAGCATACACCTTCACCGTGAGCGCCGAGAATCTGGAAGCGAACCTGTCTGTGACGCTGCGGGACGATCGGCTGATCGTAAAGGACTTTACCGTGGAGAACGGGGAAGAGGGACTGGAGCTGCACTGGAGCGCCAGTCGGGAGCCCGAGGAGGGCTGGCGCGTCAGCGCTGTAGCCGGAGAGCTGGTAAAGAGCGAAACCGTCGTCCACGGGGAGAGCTGTGTGCTGGCGGTTCTGCCGGATCTGAACTATAAAATCACCATTGCCCCCGCAGACGGGTCGGCCTGTGAAGGCAATACCACGCTGCAGGCCAATACCGGCAGCGCTGCCGCCTTCCTGCAGCTTGGCGTGAAGCAGGGAACCACCATCGGAACCTACTACACGCCGGAGAAGGAAAATTGGAGTTACGGCGATCTCGGCGGCGGCACGGTCCGTTACCGCAGCGGCGATCGGATTACCTTTGTTGTGACGGTCGGCGGCGAGCCCGTCGCCTCCGACCGGGAGATCAATATCATGTATGTCGTCAGCAAGGCGGAATCCGGCGAAATTGTCAACGTCCATACCGAAACAAAGGCCTGGAATCAGATGTGGGACGGCAAGCGCTGGTCCGGGCAAATTCCCTGGCTGCCGAAACAGCCCGGCTCTTATTACTTTGCAGTCTATCTCAACAGCCACTACCTGTGCCGGATCAAGTTTACGCTGGCGGAGTGACAGCCGGACTTCCGAAATTGCATCTGCAGCTTACGGATACGGTCAACTCCGTTTGCTTGCATGCAGCGGGGGGTTCTGGTAAAATTAGAGCATCCACGACAGGAGGGATTGTGCACACATGAGCAATATCATTCAAATCGACCACCTTTGCAAGAGCTTTGGAGATGTGAAGGCCATTGAGGATATCAGCTTCCGGGTAAAGGAGGGAGAGCTTTTCGCGTTTCTCGGCGTCAACGGAGCCGGCAAGTCCACCACCATCAATGTCATGTGCGGGCAGCTTGCCCGGGACAGCGGCAGCGTTGTCATTGACGGAACGGACATTGACTGCGGGATGGACAAAATCAAGGAAAAGCTCGGCGTTGTCTTTCAAAACTCTGTGCTGGATGCGCCCTTGAGTGTTTACGACAATCTGGAGAGCCGCGCCGCCCTCTATGGCATCACGGGGGCTGCCTTCCGCAAGCGCCTTGCAGAGCTGACGGAGCTGTTGGAGCTTTCCTCCTTTGTCAAGCGCCCTCTTAGCAAGCTTTCCGGCGGGCAGCGCCGACGCATTGACATTGCCCGAGCGCTGCTGAATCATCCCCGCATCCTGATTCTGGACGAGCCGACTACGGGCTTGGACCCCCAGACCAGAAAACTCCTCTGGACCGTGATTTCCGAGCTTCGCCGGCAGGAAAAGATGACGGTGTTTTTGACGACCCACTACATGGAGGAGGTGGCGGAGGCTGATTTCGTTGTGATTCTCGACAGCGGCAAGATTGCCGCCGAGGGTACGCCTCTGAGCCTGAAAAATACATATACCGGGGACTATGTTACGATCTACGGCGTATCAGAGCAGGCCGTTCAAGCCCTGGGGCTTCCCTATGAGGCCCAGCGGGACGCCTTCCGTCTGAGTGTCCCCAATACCGCCGGAGCGACAAAGCTGATTGTCGAACATCCGGAGCTGTTTCGGGATTATGAGGTCACAAAAGGAAATATGGACGACGTGTTCCTGAATGCCACAGGCAAGCAGTTGAAGGGAGGCGCGGAAGCATGAGCACAGCCGCTGTTCTGTTCAAGCGCAACACAAAGTTGTTTTTCAAGGATAAGGCCCAGTTCTTTACCTCGCTGGTTACCCCGGCCATCCTGCTGGTTCTCTATATGACCTTTTTGGCCAACGTCTTCCGGGATTCCTTTGCCGCAGAGCTGCCGGAGGGAATTCAAATTCCGGAGGCCCTGCTGCGAGGTCTGGTGGGGGGGCAGTTGACCTCCTCCATGCTGGCGGTATCCTGCGTGACGGTGGCATTCTGCTCCAACTTCCTGATGGTGCAGGACAAGGTAACGGGCAGCCTCCGGGATTTCTATGTCACACCGGTCAAGCCCTCGGTTTTGTCTGTCAGCTACTATGCAGCTTCGCTGCTCTCCACTCTGCTCATCTGCTTTACGGCCCTGGGCATTTGTCTGATTTACCTGGCGGCGGTAGGCTGGTATCTGTCCTGGTCGGATGTACTGTATCTGTGGCTGGATGTTACGCTTTTGGTGCTGTTTGGCACCGCACTCTCGTCGGTCATCCATTTTTTTCTGTCTACGCAGGGGCAGATTTCTGCCGTCGGGACCATTATCAGCGCAGGCTATGGCTTTATTTGCGGCGCCTATATGCCGATTTCCACCTTCAGTACCGGCCTGCAGAAGCTGCTCTCCTTCCTGCCCGGAACCTATGCCACATCCCTGATCCGGGATCATGCCATGCGGGGTGCGATAGAAGAGATAGGGCGGCAGGGGGTTCCCGCGGAGCAAATCAGCTCTCTGCGGGATTCATTGGACTGCAATCTGTTCTTCTTCGGCACCCGGGTTGAGCCGTCCGTAAAGTACGCCGTTTTGGTGGGCTCCGTCCTTTTGTTGCTTGCTGTTTACATCCTGCAAAATAAGCTGAAAAAACGCTGAATGTAAAAGAAACCGCCTGTCCCCCCCCGGCTTGAACCGGGACGGAGTGACAGGCGGCTGTTTTCATATGAATCCCTGTCCCCCCAAAAACGCATATTTGTGGAGCGTTCCGTGGGGAGACTGCATGAGACGGAGCTTGCGGCAAAGGGCGAAACCGGACCGCATATGTCTGGCAGTTCTCTGGGATCAAGATGCAGCTTTTTGGGGGAGAATCATAATTACAGCGGAGTGGAGCTGCCGGAAAGCCGGGCTTCCAGCTCTCGGAGCAGGCGCACCATAGGGACAATCAGCAGTCCCATTCCCAGATTTCCCTGGGCATGAACGATGTCAAAGGGAAGCCCTGCCAGGATCCACTTGTACATCTTGCTCAAGTCACCGCCCAGGTAGATCACGGCCTGAAACGGGGCATACAGGCTGCCGTAGGCCAGACCGAAAAGGCTGCAGGTGATGGCGTAGACCGGCGCTTGCAGGCGTTCCGGAATGGTTTTGGGCAGGAGCATCGTGATTCCCCAGAGTATGGGCCAGAGGTAGAAATAGGGGAGCCACCATGTGGCAAAGCCATGCAGGATTCCCTCCATCAGTATGAACAGAAAAATGGGGATCAGGGCCCGCTTGCGGTAGACCAGGGTATAAACCATGGTCAGAGTGCTGACCAGCTCCACGTTGGGGAGAAACTCCAGCAACTGCTTGGAGCTGAACATGATGGCGCCCAGCATGGCAAATATGACCGTGTGCCGCAGATCCAGAGCTCCGCTGCGCTGGCCCTCAGCCCTTGGTCGCCACAAAAGCGTAGCTTGCGCCGTCGGTGATGGCGATCCCGTCAACCCCCGTGGAGGCGTAATCATCGCCCTCGTAGAGCGCCCAATAGGCCTTGTCTGTGTCATAATCCAGGGTCTCACCGGCAACTGTTTTGACATAGAGGCCGTTCTGGCTCTCATCGCCGGAAACCAGATCCAGCTCGACCAAAGCTTCGCCCAGGGTCGCAGCGTCGGTGTGGATGGCATAGGAGCTTGTCTCGCCGTTGGAGAAGGTGACGTTGAAATAGAAGAGCGTATCACCCTCGCCCATCTCCACAGGCTGGTCGGCTTTTGCTTCGGTGGTGCCGGAGGATGCGTCGGCCTGCGCAGCAGTGGCGGGGGAGCTCGCAGCCTCAGTCGTGCTGCCGGAGCTTTTGGGGGCTTCGGCGTTTGTGCATCCGGTCAGAGCTGCCGCCGCAAGCAGCAAAACCAGAAGCACACTCAGGAAGGATTTGCTGAAATGCTTCATAGTGTGTTCTCCTTTTTTGTCTTGATTTTTTTGCAAAGGCTCTGCCGTCCTCGGGGAGGCGAAGCGTTTCCCTCCCTGCGGCTCATGGAGCCGCCCCGGAGCTCGCGGCGACGGTATTGCGCGGGTCAGTCTTCCGGCTCATGGCAAAGAGGCGACCTTCTCGGGAATTCCCCAATGGTCCTTTCCCGCCTTGCGGCAAGCGGTAAGTCTCTTCTTTCTGCCATCTACGGCCACGGTCTGGCGCAGGGCTTTGACCTGCTTCCTGATTAAGTGCCTCGCACGCCCGTCTTTGCAGAGGCAATTATATCACCACTTTCGTAAAAGTCAAGTCTGATGCTGTTTCTTCTCTCAAAATGGCCAAAGAAATCCGAAGCTCCCGTAAAAACGCTTTCCAGGTGTTCCGGGCGAAGCGCCCAATGAGCGCTATCCCTCGGCGCTGGCAAAGAGGGCACGGATTCGCTCCATCAGGGGCTTGTACTCTTCCAGGGCGGGCAGCTCCTCGGAGGCTGCAAACTCTGCAGCAGCGGTCTGGGCATCCTGCAGAGTTCTGAGATCCAGCTCCAGACTTCCGACCTTAAAGGCCGGAAGTCCGTGCTGGCGCGTGCCGAAAAAGTCTCCGGGACCTCGCAGCGCCAGATCTTCCCGGGAAATCTCAAAGCCGTCATTGGTCTTACACAAGGCCTTGAGGCGCTTCAGTGTCTCCTGATTGCGGTTGGAGCTGAAGAGCACGCAGTAGGATTTATTGCCGCCTCTGCCCACTCTGCCCCGGAGCTGGTGAAGTTGGCTCAGACCGAAGCGATCTGCATTCTCAACGACCATCAGTGTTGCATTGGGAACATCCACGCCCACCTCGATGACTGTGGTAGCCACCAGAATATCATAGTCTCCCCGGGCAAAGGCTCCCATGGCCTCTTCCTTCTGAGCTGCTTTCATTTTGCCGTGGAGCAGTCCTACCCGCAGATCCGGGAAGACGGTCATTTGCAGGGTCTCTGCCCAGGCTTCGGCGGAGCGCAGGGTATCGTCTTCCCCCTCCTCAATGGCAGGGCAAACAATATAGACCTGATGCCCCTGCGCAACCTGTTTGCGAATAAAGGCATTGAGACGCGCCCGTTTGTCCTCGCCCACCAGAAAGGTGTCGATGCTCTGCCGCCCCGGGGGCAGCTCGTCGATCACAGACAGATCCAAATCCCCGTACAGAATCAAGGCCAGCGTTCTGGGAATCGGGGTTGCGGACATCACCAGCAGATGAGGATTGTCTCCCTTCTCCGCCAGCGCCGCCCGCTGGGCGACGCCGAAGCGGTGTTGCTCGTCGGCAATGACCAGCCCGAGATTGGAAAAACTTGTTGTCTCGGAGGTCAGTGCATGGGTCCCAACGATCAAGTCTGTTTCATGGGCTGCAATGGCGGCCCGAATGGCTTTCTTCCGGGCAGGGGCCATGGCTCCGGTCAACAGCGTGACCCGCACTCCGAGCTCTGCCAGCAGCGGCTCCAGCCCCCGCGCATGCTGCTCTGCCAAAATTTCAGTGGGTGCCATCAATGCCACCTGTTGCCCGTTTTTGACGGCCATCCAGGCAGCAGCGGCCGCCACCACGGTTTTTCCGCTGCCCACGTCACCCTGCAGCATGCGGTTCATCACCCGGCCCGCCCCGAGATCCCCGGCAATGTCAGAAATTGCCCGCTTCTGCGCGCCTGTCAGGGCAAAGGGAAGCAGCTGCTCAAAGTCCTCTATCTTGGGAATCGCAAAGGGGGGCCGCCCCTTTCGGCTGCGCTTGGCCCGCAGTAGAGACAGACCTACCGAGAAAATGAAGAATTCTTCAAATATCAGTCGGTGTCGCGCCTCCTCCAATGCCTCAAAGGAGCGCGGCGTGTGGATGTTCCGATAGGCGCTCACCCCGTCGCAGAGGCCGAAGCGGGCACGCAGAGCCTCGGGCAGCAGCTCCGGCAGCTCATCGAGGCAGGCGTCCAGTGCCAGCCCGACGGTGCGGGAAATCAGATTGTTGTTCAGTCCGGCGGTCAGGGGATAGATCGGCATAATGCGCCGGGTCACTACTCCCGGAGCCTGCGCAGGCTCAAAAACAGGATTCGTGATCTGGTATCCCATGTAATCTCCGTTGAGGCTTCCATAGAAATAGTATTCTTCGCCGTAGTGAAGATTGTCCGCCACATAGCTCTGGTTGAAGAAACTCAGGTTCAGCCGCGCGGTCTCGTCCGCTACGGTAAGTTTTGTCAGATCCAGCCCCTTGCGGATGTGACTTGTCCGGGGCTGGGAGGTGACAAAGGCCCGGAAGCAGGCAGGTTCATCCACCTGCAGCTCCGAGATGGGCAAAATCCGACTGCGATCCTCATAGGCCCGGGGAAAATAGGAAATCAGGTCATAGAGGGTGGTAATGCCCAGATTGGCAAAGGTTTTGGCGCGGGCATCTCCCACGCCCTTGAGGTAGCGCACCGATTCAAACAGCCTCGCCATCACTGCCGCTCCCTTCATCTGTTGATGAGACGATTATAGCAGAAAACCCAAAATCAGGCAACAGCCTATTTGCTCCTTTCCCGGTATTTTCTGCGGGTCGCTTCCCCGCCCCGCAGGTGGCGCTGGATCTTGTTCTGCTCCAGTACCTCCCGGACCCGGCTCCAGAGCAGTCGGTCTACCTGCTGTAAACGCTGGGTCAGATCCTTGTGAACGGTGGACTTGGAAACACCGAAGCGACCTGCCGCAGCCCGGACGGTTGCCCCGGTTTCCAACACATACTGCGCCAGCTCCCGGGCTCTCTCGTCGATGGTATCTGTCATATCTGCACCTCCCAGGCATGGTTCAGAACAGTGTATGCCCCAAGCGGGGTGGGTATGCGGGCAGCGGAAACGCTTGCAGAATTTCCCCGGACATTCTATCCTTGATATATACCCCTGTAGGGTATATAATAAAGACAATTTCAGCAGCGTATATGGGTCTCTGAAAAAGTGCCCGGGAAGGGGGTTCTCCCGCATTCCGCGGAGCGGAAACAGCGGGAAACGGAGCCTGCGCCGAAGGGCGCAAACCGGACGGCGCCCTTTACGGGTTGTCTTGCCAACAAAATGAAGCCTTTGATTTGAGAATTGTATGACAGGGAGGGCATCCAATGGAACAACTTAACTGTTGCCGCAAAAAGGCGATTCCCCGCAGCGGGGAAGAACGCACCCGGCTGATTCATCGGCTCAACCGCATAGAAGGGCAGATCCGGGGCATTCGCAGCATGGTGGAAAACGATGTCTACTGCAACGAGATTCTGATTCAGTGTTCTGCCGTTCACGCAGCGTTGAACGCCTTTGAGCGGGAGCTGCTGGCAAGCCACGTCCGAAGCTGTGTGCTGGAGGATCTGCGGGCCGGAAACGACGGCGTAATCGACGAATTGATGCAGACGCTGCAACGACTGATGAGGTGATTTTATGGAACAGTATCATGTAAGCGGGATGAGCTGCGCCGCCTGCTCGGCCCGGGTAGAAAAGGCGGTCAAAGCCGTGCCCGGCGTCACCGACTGCGCGGTGAGCCTGCTGACGAACTCCATGGGGGTCGAGGGCACAGCGGATCCTGCCGCCGTAATTGCTGCCGTTACCGGGGCGGGCTACAGCGCCTCCGTCAAAGGGGACGCAGAGGAAGCCGTCTCCACCGCCGATCCCCTGACGGATCGGGAAACTCCGAAGCTCAAACGGCGGCTGTACTGGTCGCTGGGCTTTCTGTTGGTGTTGATGTATTGCTCCATGGGCCATATGATGTGGGGCTTTCCTCTGCCCCGGTGGTTTGACGGGAACCATGTCGCCATGGGGCTGCTTCAACTTCTGCTGGCCGGCATTGTTATGGTGATCAACCAGCGCTTTTTCATCTCAGGCTTTCAGGCGCTCCGGCGCCGCTCGCCCAATATGGATACCCTGGTGGCCCTCGGCTCGGCCGCATCCTTCCTCTGGTCGGTCTATGCCCTCTTCGCCATGACCCGGGCCCAGGCGGACGGCGACGCTGCTGCAGTTATGAGATACATGGAGGAATTCTACTTCGAATCCGCTGCCATGATTCTGACCCTGATCACCGTCGGCAAGATGCTGGAGGCCCGTTCCAAGGGCAAGACCACCGACGCGCTTAAGGCCCTGATGAGGCTGGCGCCTCAGACTGCCGTGGTGCTCCGGGACGGCGAAGAGCAGAGCATCCCTGCATCGCAGCTGCGGATCGGGGACGTGTTTTTGGTTCGCCCCGGGGAGGCAATCCCTGTGGACGGGGAGGTGCTGGAGGGCAGCTCCGCTGTCAATGAAGCCGCCCTCACCGG
>JAGAEW010000125.1 GCA_017612935.1 Oscillospiraceae bacterium | reverse complement strand
ATTGCAAAGCAGCAGGATCGCCGTGACGGTGAAGCCCAAGGAGCAGAAGGACAGCAGCAGGGTGCTTCCCAGCGTCTCCAGGATCGCGCCGGCCAGGACGGAGGCAACAGGGATCATCCCCTGGGAACCGATGCTGATAATGCTGTTGACCTTGCTGAGCTTATCCTTGTCCACAGCACGCATCAACGCGGTGTTGATGGGGATATTGATGAAGGAAAGCAGTGCCCCCAAAACAAGGCAGAACAGACAGAAGGCAATCAAAAAGCCGTTGAGGGACAGGCCCCGATCCACCAGAAGCCAAAAACAGACGGTAAAGCCGATCATCAGGGCGGCGGTGACGCAAAGCCTGCGGGCAGTTTTCGCCCCGCACTTCTCCTCCTGCCTCCGGGCGCTGAGAATCGCAGCGCCCAGCAGAGCGCTGAGCCCGCAGCACACGGTGAACACGGAGGACCAGAGCTCCGGCGTCAGAAGCTGATGCAGCAGATAGGACGGCGCGGAAGCCAAATCGGTTTTTACGAAGTAGGGCAGGAAATTTCCCATCACCGGCGCAAAGAAGAAATTGATAAACAGAATCGCCCCCAGCAGAGCCAGAATCGCCTTCTTCGTTTTCAGGTAACAGACTCCTTCCCCCATGTCCCGGACAGCCAGCTTCAGTGTCAGGCGCTCATGGGGCTTGTGATGCTCAAAGCGGATCAGCATTTCGGAGACGCCGGAAGCCACGTAGCAACAACCCACCACCAAAAAGAGCATGGTAATCGGCATGGCCGCGTACAGAATCCCCGCAAGGATAATGCCAAGGATGCTCTCCATGGAGCTTTTCATGGTAAAATAGGCGTTGGCCTGCTGCAGCTTCTCTTCCTCCACGATGTGCGGAAGCAGAGCGCCGGCCGCTGGGGTGAATATTCCGCTGACCGCGTTGCCCAGGATACCGGCCGCAAACAGGATCACCAGCTGCGCGCTGTTCTGCGGGAACAGCAGCAGGAGGGCGGTCGCCAGCAGGATCACGCCGCCTTTGATATAGTCGCAGACGTACATGATCTTTGCTTTGTTGTAGTTATCCCCCAGAACGCCGCCCACCGGCGTGAAAACCAGCAGCGACACCCCGCACAGCGCCAGATACAGGCCCTGCAGAAAGGCATTGTTTTCGGTGATCTCCAGGATGTAAAAGCCCACGGCAAAGCTGTACAGCAGCGCGCCGAGCTCCGAAACCAAAGCGCCGAAGAAGACCAGGCGGTAGTTTCGGTTGCGGAAAACATTTCCTGTCTTTTGCAAATCAGTTCCCATGTTCTGAAACCTCCTTCCACTGCTCCGTGAACGCCGGATCGTCCAGCATTCCAAGCAGACATTCAATACCGGAAGCTGCCGTGGCTCCAAACAGGTCAAAAACCACCTTTCGTTCCGCCTGATCGGCGAAACGCACCGCGTTCACGGTGTATTCCGGCATGGAATCAAACCGGCGAGCCACGTCCCTGGCTGCAATCAGGGTATCGACGGATTCCGATTTCATCCCAGCCTTTGCCTGCACATAGCTCAGCACAACCAGCATTTCCCCATAAGTCTTTTCCAGGACATCCGGCTTGGCCTCCGTCTTCAGTCCCGTCAGGAAGTCTATCCCCCATTTTGCGATGCCCAGAGCCGATTTCCAATCCCCGCGGGATCGAAACACAAAGACGTAGCCAAGCATCGTTGTGAGCAGATTGGATAAGCCGTCCAGAAGCGCTTCCGACAAAAAGGCAGCCGCCTCCTTCGGACGATTCATGTATGCCGCCAGGCAGAAGCCGATCTCACTGCTGAATACGCCGCCGGCGTTGTTTCGCTTCATAATCTCGACGCCCTTTTCCTGCTCTCCCAGCAGGAGCCAGACCATCGACAGATTCCCGCAGATGGTGGAATCGCTGATGCGCGGATCCTCGTTCTGAGGCAGCAGAGCCCTGGACTGCTCAAACAGCTCCAGAGACCTTCTGAGCCTGACCGGATCCCGGGGGCTGGCGCCAAAGGCCATATACATGATGGCGCAGCAGTACACAGCCTGGAAGGAATGGGGATACTTTCCCAGGGTCTTTTCCGCCTCGGAGAGAGCCGTTGGATCCATGGTCGCGCAGTACGACTCCATGCGCTCCAGGGCCGCATCCAGGCGGTTGTCCTTGATACGGTAGCCCAACAGCACGTCCACCGAAGTATCAAAAAAGTCCGCCATTTCCAAAAGCATATACAGCTCTGGCTGGGATTGGCCGGATTCCCATTTGTAGACGGCGCCCACCGTCACCCCCAGAGCTTCCGCCAGCTTCTCCTGGGTCAGCTTCCGCTGCTTTCGAAACTGCCGGATGTTTTCCGAAAGAGACAACTGCATAAGCATGTCCTCCTTTGCTTTTTTCTATATTATATCCGCTTTTTCACGGAAACGGAAGACACTTTCAATACTAAAATTATAATTATTTTTATACTGTCAGTATGGAAAATGCCACAGGCCGCCGCGTTCCCCGCTTTTGCCGCGTTTCCGGCGGCCAGAGGTCTACCCATATAGGGCACAGGTGTCCGCCCTGTGCAGTCCCCCGCCCTGTCATTCTGTGCAAAGCGAAGGATCCGTACCCCCTGCGGCCATGTGGCAAGGGGGTACGGATCCTTTGACTCCGCCGGCGCTGCGCTGCGAAGCAAGTCCTTTAGGGGACGCCCCGAGCCTTGCCGAGGCAAACACTTCCGGGCTGTCGAGGACGCCAGCCCCTACAGACGCGAAGGACGGCGGGCGGCCGAACTCGCAAGAGTCGCGGAGTATAGCCGCCCCTACGACGGGGGACGGACGGTAGTTGCCGTCCCTACTCCCACAGTTCTACTGTGAGGAAGAGGCGGTCCTTGCGGCTTTTGCCGCCGATTTCTGCAAGGGTGGCCTTGCCGTAGCCCTTCAAAGAGATCACGTCGCCCTCGGCAACGGGGGCGTCGTTTTTCAGGCAGGGCAGATAGTTCAGGCTGGCGGCCCCGGCGGCGATCAGCTTGGACGCCTGGGTGCGGGAGAGGCGGAAGGTCTCGGCCAGCACCGCGTCGAAGCGGAGGCTCTGGACCGTGAATTTGACCTCGCGGCGTTTCCGCTCCGGGGCGGGGACGTCCGAAAGCGAGGCGATCGCAGCCTTGACGCTGACCCGTCCGGCCTGCTCCAGCCCGGAGAGCTGCCCGGCCACGGAGGGCAGGCAGAAGACCCAGGCAAGCTGCCCCTGAATCCAGATATCCCCCACCCATTCCCGGCGCACGCCGAGCCCCAGCAGGGCGCCGAGATAGTCCCGGTGGCCGGGGGTGCCGTAGAAGGCCTCCAGCCGCAGGACGGAAAGGTATTCGTCCGGTGGGAAGTCCTCCGGTTCCAGATAGTCCGGCAGAAAGAACAACACCTTGCGCTCGCAGTCCGGCAGGCCGCCGGAGAGCAGCCAACGGCAGCCCGGCAGACGCTTGCAGTACTGCCCCGCATCCGCCTGCTCCGCCGGAGTCAAAAACGCGGT
>JAGAEW010000124.1 GCA_017612935.1 Oscillospiraceae bacterium | reverse complement strand
TGCTTCGGTGGAGTGTTAATGTGAGCATAAAGCTCGGGATTGTAGGGTTCATTCTTCTTCAGGATGTTGTAGATGGCGGTCAACAGCGTTCCTGCAATGGCAATGATTGCTTTTTTGTGACCCCTGCGCTTTTTTAGATTTTCATAGCGTCTGCGGATTTCCGGATGGCTTTTCTTACGGATCGCACACAATGGGTTTCATGCTTTTTTTGTGCCTTGGAGTGCAGCGAAAGGAATGGTCATAAAAATGAATAAAAAAAACGAAAAAAGATTGAGAAAAAGCTTGACTTTTCGTGTTATTTGAATTATGCTCATGTTCGTATTCTGACAGGCAGCAACGCAGCGCATCACGCCGTTGCTGTGAAAGGAGTTTAACATGAGCCGTTTGAAATCCTACCTCAAGAAACAAAACATTG
The DNA here is from genome assembly GCA_017612935.1 of Oscillospiraceae bacterium. GTDB lineage: Bacteria > Bacillota > Clostridia > Oscillospirales > Oscillospiraceae > JAFRPC01. The sequence goes on along the minus strand of JAGAEW010000124.1, from coordinate 4,967 downwards.
AGTTGTCCGCCAAGCGTTATTTTATTGACGCCATGGGCGCGATGGCGCAGGGCCTGTTTGCCTCCCTGCTGATCGGCACCATCATTGATACGCTCGGCACACAGTTCGGCTGGGACGTACTCAAGGAAATCGGAGCCTTTGCCAAGAGCGGTGTCGGTCCGGCTATGGCGGTTGCCATCGGCTATGCCCTGCAAGCTTCCCCTCTGGTGCTCTTCTCCCTGATCGGTGTCGGTACTGCCGCAAATCAGCTCGGCGGAGCGGGCGGTCCTCTTGCTGTTTATGTGATTTCCATTCTCGCCTGTGAATGCGGGAAGCTTGTTTCCAAGCGGACGAAGGTAGACATCCTTGTGACACCTGCCGTAACCCTGCTGGTGGGCGTGCTGTTGAGTAAGCTGATTGCACCGACCATCGGAGATGCAGCCGGTAAAATTGGAGATCTGATTATGTGGGCCACGGAGCTCCAGCCCTTCTTCATGGGCATTCTGGTTTCCGTGCTGGTGGGCATTGCGCTGACCCTGCCCATCTCCTCTGCGGCGATTTGTGCGGCCTTGGGTCTGACAGGTCTTGCCGGCGGCGCTGCCGTGGCGGGCTGCTGCGCCCAGATGGTAGGCTTTGCGGTGATGAGCTTCCGGGAAAACCGCTGGGGCGGCCTGGTTTCCCAGGGCATTGGCACCTCCATGCTGCAGATGCCCAATATTCTCAAGAATCCCCGGATCTGGATTCCTCCCATTCTGGCCAGTGCCATCACCGGTCCTCTGGCAACCTGCGTATTCCATATGGAAAACAACGGCCCTGCTGTGGCTTCCGGCATGGGTACCTGCGGTCTGGTGGGTCAGATCGGTGTCTACACCGGCTGGGTCAATGACGTTGCGGCGGAGACAAAGTCTGCAATTACGGCGATGGATTGGATCGGCATGGTGCTGATTTGCTTCGTGTTGCCTGCTGTGCTGAGCTTGCTCTTCTGTGAGCTCGAGCGGAAGCTGGGCTGGATCAAGAAGGACGATCTCAAGCTCAACTGATTCATAAAGCTTGAAGCTATGAAACTCCCCTGTGCGGCGCATTCTGCTGCCACACAGGGGAGTTTTTTCGTCTAAAAGATATTCCGCAAAACGGGCCGTTCCGCCTCCAAAAGCTCCCGCACAGCCTTGAGCAAATGCAGGGTTAGATGCTCCAACTCTCCATCCGACAGGGCTTCCAGCTCTGCCAGGCTGCTGCCGATTTCCCGGGTGTAGCTGTGGCTCATCAGAGAGGCAAGCACACCCTCGTTCCGCTCCCATTCCGCCCTGCTGCGCTCCAGCAGTCTGCGGCCCCCGGCGGAATCTCCGGCCCGAAGGGCCTGAAGGGCCTCGGACAGAGGGGCGCAGACCGCCTCCGTGCGGGCTTCGACCTGCTGCCGGGAGATGTAGCAGGCACCCAGCAGCAGAGCTACAATCAGCAGTCCCAGATAAAAGTATCTCATCGTTTCTCCCTCCCGGCGCTTCCGGCCTCGGATTTTTTGCCCGTGCTTGCAGTTTTTTGCACGAAGCGCGTCTGCCCCTGGGGATTGACTGCCAGTAAAAAGACGTCCTTTGCCCGGCAGCCCCGCTGGGAAAGCTCCTTTTTCAGCCAGCCTTCGTCGTAGCCGGCCAGATGCAGATTCTCCTGCAGCACGACCCCGTCTGCCACCACGTTGTAATACAGTCCGGCAGGGGAGAGCTTCACCCCGAGATCCCCCTTGCTGGCGCCCTGATACTGGGGATAGGGTAGGACGGTGAGCTCTCCGTCCGTTTCCAGAATGGCAAAGGCGACCTGGGTGTAATCAAAGACGTCCTTTTCCCGCAGCTTTTGCTCCAACTCGTCGAGACTGACCCGGGAAACGCTCAGCGCTCTTTGGTCGATGATACCCTCCCGGATCAGCAGGGTCGGCACCCCGCAGAGCATCCGCCGCAGGGGCAGAACCTTCATGCTCAGCACCGCTAAAATCAGCTCCAGTCCCAGCACTGTGAAAATCGGCACGACGCCGGAAATCAGCGGCAGCCCGTTGTCCTGCATGGGGACGGACGCAAGGTTTGCCAGCAGCATCGTCACGACGAACTCGGCGGGCTCCATCTCCGCAACCTGCCGCTTGCCCATCAGCCGCACGCTCAGAATTAACAGCCCATAGAGCAGCGCCGTACGAATCAGTGCAATGCTCATGTCATCACCTCCTTCGGAGAATACCCCGCTGAACAAAAAATATACACGGATAAGTCCCGGGCTTTTTGCATATATAGTTTTTATCGGAATGAAATCCAGCGAGAGAGGGCATTCAAAATGAAAATCAACGAGATATTCGGCTCCATGGTCTTCAGTGAAAGCGTGATGCGGCAGCGGCTGCCCGACGAAGTCTTCCGGGAGCTGCACCGTGTGTTGGAGAAGGGCGGACGTATTTCCCTGAAGACGGCGGATGTGGTTGCAAAAAGCATGATGGATTGGGCGGTGGAACAAGGGGCGACCCACTACACCCACTGGTTCCAGCCTCTGACGGGGATTACCGCAGAGAAACACGATTCCTTTCTGGGCTGTCCCCGGGAGGGGAAAAGCATTCTCCGTCTCACGGGACGGCAGTTGATTATGGGGGAGCCGGACGCCTCTTCTTTTCCCACGGGCGGGTTGCGGGCGACCCATTATGCCCGGGGCTACACCGCCTGGGATATTACCTCACCGGCCTTTATCAAGGAGATGTCCGCCGGGAAGATTCTCTGCATTCCCACGATTTTTGTCGCTTATACCGGAGAATCTCTGGACAATAAGACGCCGCTGCTCCACTCCATGGAGGCGCTGTCGGCCCAGGCGCTGCGGATTGTCCGGCTCTTCGGCAACGCCGCCGCCCGGAAGGTTACGCCCTTTGTGGGGCCGGAGCAGGAATACTTCATTGTGGACAAGGAACGATACTTGCAGCGCCGGGACCTGATTTACACCGGCCGGACCCTGTTTGGGGCCCCGGCCCCGAAGGGCCAGGAGTTAGAGGACCAGTATTTCGGGGTCATACGGGAGCGCATCGGGGCCTTTATGCGGGATTTGAACCTGGAACTCTGGAAGCTGGGCATCCCCGCCACTACCCAGCACAACGAGGTTGCTCCGGGACAGCATGAGCTGGCCCCCATCTATGCCACCTGCAACGTGGCGGTGGATCAAAACCAGCTCACCATGGAGACGATGAAGCGGATTGCCAACCGCCACGGGCTGGTCTGTCTGCTCCACGAAAAGCCCTTTGCCGGGGTTAATGGCTCCGGCAAGCACAACAACTGGTCCATCTCCACCGACACGGGGGAAAACCTGCTGGATCCCGGGGAAACTCCCAACGAAAACCTGCAGTTTCTTCTGGTGCTGGCCTGCATCATGCAGGCGGTGGATGAGCACGCGGATCTGCTTCGCAACGCCGCTGCCAATGTGGGCAACGACGAGCGCCTGGGGGCAGATGAGGCACCTCCCGCCATTATATCCATTTTCCTGGGGAGCCAGTTGGAGGACCTGGTGGAGCAGATCTGCGAGCACGGATCTGCCGAGGCCTCCATTGGGGCAGACTGGCTGGACGCGGGGCTTTCCACACTGCCCGTCATTCTGAAAGACGCCACCGACCGAAACCGCACCTCCCCCTTTGCTTTCACCGGGAATAAATTTGAGTTCCGTGCCGTGGACTCCAGCGATTCCATTGCCGCCGTCAATACGGTGCTCAATACCATTGTGGCGGACGCCTTCGCCCGGGCGGCGGAGGAACTGGAGGGGGCGAAGGATTTTTCAAGAGCGCTGAGTGCCTGGATTGCCCGGACCATGCGGGAGCACAGACGGATCATCTTCAACGGCGACGGCTACAGCTCCGCCTGGGTGGAGGAGGCAGCCCGCCGGGGCCTGCCGAATCTGCCGAGCATGGTAGACGCCATTCCCGTGCTGACGCGGGATGAGAATGTCGCCCTCTTTGAGCACTACCGGGTTTTCACCCGAACGGAGCTGGAATCCCGCAGCGAGGTTCTCTATGAAACCTATACCAAGATGAAGACCATCGAGGCCCGCACCATGGTACACATGACGGGCAAGCACTATGTCCCGGCGGTGATTCATTTTATCAGCCGGATGTCGGATTCGGTGAATAAAACAGTGGCCGCCGCGCCCGGAACAGATGTGAGCGTGCAGCGGGATTTGATTGCCCGGGCAAGCGCTCTGCTCGCTTTGGCATACCGGGAGGAGCAGGCTCTGAACAGCGAGGTGGAGCGTCTGAACGGAATGGACGATCCGGCCCGAATGGCTCGGCATTGTCAAACGGCGCTGGTACCCCGGATGAAGGCGCTCCGCGCTGCCGTGGATGCGCTGGAGCTGATGGTGGATAAGGCACTCTGGCCGGTTCCCACCTATGGAGATTTGATGTTTGAGGTGTGATAGGAGGCGACAATCATATGCTTCACTGGATCGCAGAGACAGCGCGCAAAGAGGGCTGCCCGCTTTGTAAAAGCCCTCCCGTGTTCTTCCGCTCCGGAGAAGACGCGATCAAACGCTGTCCTCCGTGAAGCTGGCCCTTCCTTCGGCTCCGACCCGCGAAGCGGAGAAAACGCCTCCTGCGCATTTGAGAGGAGACAGGCAGAAACGTTCCCAGCCCCTTGAGCGGCTGGGGGCGTTTTTTTTCAAAAAGACTGGTATTTTGAATGAAATTGTGTTATAATTTCAAATTGGAACCATTTTTTCAGGCGAAGACTGCTGATGAAATCTGTTTGAAATGCTGTAATGTTGTAAATATTTTTTTGATTTGCAATTTTTTTGGACTTTCGTGCGTCTTACGAATGTAGCCTGATCGGAAAAACAGGACAGGAGCGGAAACCATGATCGACAAGGAAGTATCTGAACTGCGGCGGCGCTTTCGGGCGGACCGTACGGCAATTACCCATGTTTACGGCTGTTATGTCAATCCCTTCGGAGAGCTGCTGGCGGAGTTTGACGAATCTTTGACCCTGCTG
>JAGAEW010000123.1 GCA_017612935.1 Oscillospiraceae bacterium | reverse complement strand
CTCTCCGCCGACGTCAGCGCGGCCTACGATCCGCTGTATGCCGAAGCCTACGAGAAGCAGAACTCGTCCTTCGTCAACTACGGCATGGCGGTGGCAAAGTACACCGGCGCGCGCGGCAAGTCCGGCTGCAACGACGCCCATGCGGAGTATATCGCGCGTCTGCGCCGCGCCTTCGACGAGGCCGGTGTGGTCTACCACATCTGCGAGGGCATGAAGGGTCAGCTTCGCCGCTGCCTGGAGCGCTCCTTCTGCCTGAGCTGCGACGTTTCCAACGCCTTTGATCCCATCTACCCCGAGACCTGCGACAAGCGCAACAACTCCCAGATCAACTACGGCATCGCTCTGTGCAAATATACCGGTTCCCGGGGCAAGGGCGGCTGCTCCGACGCCTCCGGCGAGGTCATGGGCCGCATTCGCCGTCTGTTTGAGGACAACGACGTGGTCTGGCAGACTGCCGAGCTGGGCAAGGTCGATCAGGGCGGCGGCGGCACGGTAGCTGCCTACATGGCCAACCGCAACATTGACACGCTGGACGCCGGCGTGCCCGTCCTGTCCATGCACGCGCCGATGGAAATCGTCTCCAAGCTGGACTGCTACATGACCATGAAGGGCATGAAGGCAGTCTACAATGACTAATCTGACGAAACAGGGGGAGACCGCCCAGGTGGTCTCCCCCTGGATTCGGGTACAGACCTGGATTCTGGCTGGGATTGCCCTGATGCTGGTGCTCTGCGTGCTTCTGCTGGCGGGTACGGTGGTAAAACTGAACCGCAGTCTGGATCTTGCCAAGCAGAATTTGGAGGTAATCAACGTAGCGCACTTCAACGAGGCGGTAGACGCGCTGAAGGATGCAGCCTCCCATTTCTCCTCCATGGACGTGGAGGAGCTGGACAAGAGCGTCGAAAAGCTGCAACACGCAGCGAAGCTGCTCGCAGAATTGGACGTAGACAGCCTGAACCAGACCGTGCGCTCCCTGCGGGACGCAGCAAACAGTCTGGCCAGCGTAGACGTCAAGAGTCTGAATAAGGCCGTCGCCTCCCTGAAGCAGGCCGCCAACACCCTGAAAAAGCTGGATGTGGAGTCCTTTAACGGCATCATTCAGTCCCTGAACAGCACCGCGGAGAGCCTGAAAAAGGTCAGTGAATCCATCGGCGGACTGTTCGGCCACTGAGTTACTCCCCTTTCGGGGGAAAAAACTGAGAAAGCGTCATTTTTTCGAAAAAAGCTGTTTTCCCACATTGACACAATCCAAAAAATAGAGTATAATCCCTCTTGTTTGGCAGCCCCTGTCAGACAAAAAAACGATCATCCGGCGGCTTGCTTCGCCATGGGAGGCGATCTGCGGCAGACGCCCGCGGCCCGCACGGAAAAATCAGAAAGAGGTAATACGACTATGCAGACCCCCAATTCATCCGCTCCGAAGCAGCCCAGGATGCCGAAGCTTTGGCAAGCCCTCGTCAGCCTTCTGATTCTGGTGGGCTCCCTTGTGCTCGGTATTATGATCCTGCCGGAAGAGGGTGGCGACACCTTCATCCACATCCCCATGATTATCGGCACCGTTGCAGCCGCCATTGTTGCCATCTATCTCGGCTATAGCTGGCAGCAGCTGGAAAAGGCCATGATCGACGGCATCAGCCGCGCCATGCAGTCCCTGCTGATCCTCATTGTCATCGGCATTCTCATCGGCGTCTGGATCAACGCCGGCGTGGTTCCCTCCATGATCTACTACGGCCTGCAAATCATCAAGCCTCAGATTTTCCTGCTGGCCACCGTCCTGATCTGCTCCATCACCTCTGTTGCCACCGGCACAAGCTGGGGCACCATGGGCACCATGGGCATCGCCCTGCTGGGCATCGGCACCGGCCTGGGCATCAACCCCGGAATCACCACCGGCGCAATTATCTCCGGCGCTTACTTCGGCGATAAGATGTCTCCCCTGTCTGACATGACCAACCTCGGCCCCGCTATGGCCGGTACCGATGTGATGACCAACATCAAGTTCATGCTCAAGCCCACCGCCATTGTTTACGCCATTACGCTGATTTTCTTTGCGCTGCTTCCTTTTGTCCTGACCACCAACGCCAGCGGCGCTACAGGCAGCATGTCCCAGATTCAGGAAATCTCCGACGGCATTGCCAGTGAGTTCACCGTTTCCCCTGTCCTGCTTCTGCCGCTGGTCATCGTCATTGTGGCCGTGGCCATGAAGGTCCCCGCCCTGCCCGGCATCCTGCTTGGCATTGTCTCCGGCGCTGCCCTGGGCTTCCTCTTCCAGGGCGAGAGCTACACCATGCGCTCTATCTTCGCCTGCGGCATGGACGGCTTCGAGTCCAACATCGGCATTGAAGCTGTGGACAAGCTCCTCAGCAAGGGCGGCTTGAACAGCATGATGTATTCTGTCTCCATGACCATTCTCGCAATGGCCTACTGCGGCATTATGGAAGAATCCCACCAGATGGAGGTCATTGTTCAGACCCTCAAGCCCCTGGCCCGCACCAAGACCTCTCTGGTCGCCCTGACCGAGGCCACCTCCATTGCCTCCAACGCCATCATGCCGGAGCAGTACCTCTCCGTGGTTCTTCCCGGCCGGATGTATGCCGAGGAATACAAGAAAATGGGGATGCACCCCGTCGCCCTGTCCAACGCCCTGCTCTCCTCCGGCGCTGTGACCTCCGCCCTGATTCCCTGGAATACCTGCGGTGTTTACATTTACGCCACCCTCGGCGTGGGCGTAGCCCAGTATCTGCCCTATGCAATCTTCAACTGGCTGATGCCCATTGCCGCTGTCGCTATGGCCGCCATTGGCATGACCACCTGCGATGAAAACGGCGTGCCTCTGATGAAGGCAAAGCGCATGGCCAAGGCCAAGTAATCCGGTCCCGATTGATACACGCGCCCCGGCGTTTTGAACGCCGGGGCGCGTGTTTTGCGTCAAAGAATCTGGTTTATCAGTGGGGCTTGAAGCCGTTTCCGTAAGCGGCGTCAATGGAACTGACCAGCACAAAGGATTGGTCGTCGATTTCATGGGCGATGCGTTTGATTTTGAACACCTCCGCCTTGGAACAGGCGCAGAGAATCAAATCCTTTTCCTCCCCGGTGAAGCCGCCCTTGCCCTGCAGAACGGTCAAGCCCCGATCAATCTCCACGGTAATCCGCTCCGAAATGGCTGGGCCGCGGGTGCTGATGATGGTAGTGAGCTTTCTGGAATCGTTGCCCATCAAAATCTTATCAATCATCACGCTGTAAGTGATGGTCATAATCATGCCGTAGAGCGCCGCGTCCACGTTGCCGTAGACAATGCCTCCCAGCAGAATCACGACCCCGTCCACCGCCAGGGAAACCATGCCCAGAGAAAACTGCGGGTGGGTTTTCTGAATGGCAAGGATGATATAATCGGAGCCCCCGGTGGAGGAATCCCGCAGATAAATGCAGGCCAGACCGGCGCCCACAAGGATGCCGCCGAAGATGGCCGCCAGCATCGGGGAGCCCTGATAGGTCCACAGGCAGGGCATGAGATAGTCCACAATCGCCGAGGAAATCACCATTGTTTTCACAGAGCGCAGAAAATAGGCCTTGCCGAGGGCCTTGAAGCAGAAGAAAATAATCGGAATGTTAATCAGCAGGGTTCCGAGGCCGATTGGAATGCCCGCCGGGCAGAGGGAAAGGCCCCGGGTCAGAGTATTGAGCAAAATTGCAAGACCGGACACGCCGCCGGGCGCAAACTGGGCAGTATAGGCAAAGCTGTAAATGCCCGCCCCATACAAAAGACTGCCCACGATGTCAAACAGCAGATCAATCGACAGCCTTTTGGGGTTCTGAATCAGTTTTTTAACCATGGATTCCTCCGGATTTCAAACAGCCCCCGACTTCGAACAGGAAGCCGGGGGCATTGGTTTATGAAGTTGTCACAAGGGATTGATTAGAACGCACCCTGCTCGAACATTGCGGTAGCAACCTTCTTGAAGCCAGCAATGTTAGCACCGGCAACCAGGTCGTAACCCAGGCCGTACTCTTCGGCTGCTTCGGCGGAAGCGCGATGGATGTTCTCCATCATGCGGTGCAGCTGGTTGTCAACCTCGTCAGCAGACCAGACCAGACGCTCGGAGTTCTGAGCCATCTCCAGGGCAGAGACGCCCACGCCGCCGGCGTTGACAGCCTTGGAAGGAGCAACGATCATGCCCTTCTGCTTGCGGAGGAATTCCAGCGCATCGTTGGTGGTGGGCATGTTGGCAACTTCGATGTAGTACTTGATGCCGTTGGCAGCGATCTTCTCAGCGGAATCCATGCGGACATCGTTCTGCATAGCGGAAGGCATCACGATATCAACCTTAACGCCCCAGGGCTTCTCATTGGCATGGAACTCGCAGCCGAACTTGTCAGCGTAGTCCTGCACTCTGTTGCGGTTGGAAGCACGCATCTCGAGGAGGTAGTTGATCTTCTCGTCGGTGACGATGCCGTCGGGATCGTAGATGTAGCCGTCGGGGCCGGACAGGGTCACGACCTT
>JAGAEW010000122.1 GCA_017612935.1 Oscillospiraceae bacterium | reverse complement strand
GATATTATTGATTCTCTCAGCCCCATTGTCACAAAGGAAGAACTGGCGGAGCTGCGCAAGGCCTACCGGGAGGTAGAAGTCGGAGACGACGTGGCCGACTATCTTATGAGCCTGATCAGCGCGACCCGTTCCAGCAACCGCCTTGCTTACGGCGTCAGTGCCCGGGGCTCGCTGGCTCTGTATAAGGCCGCCCAGATCACCGCCGCCATGGAGGGCAGAGGCTACGTGATTCCCGAGGATATTAAGGAAAATGCAGTTCCGGTGCTGGCCCACAGACTTGCGGTGATTACCGGCAGCCATTTGGAACCGGAGGAATATATCCGGCAATTGCTGGAGGATATGCCGGTTCCTGTGGAGTAAGACCATGCCCGGCCCGATTTTGATTGTTTCGCTGATTTGCGTGATTGCCGCCCTTGCCGTTGCGGAGTTTCTGAGCCTGCGGATCTGGAATCGAAAAGTTACCGTTCGCTGTAGCCTGGACATGAACCTGGTAGAGCCGGGGGAAGAAGTGACTTTGCGCTATCGGCTCTGCAACACCGGCTTCTGTCCGCTGCCGTCGGTGAGCCTTTCGTTTTCCTTCGATCAGACGGTGGAGATTTTGGACGCGAATCTGCATGAGACAGAGAAAAAATCCGGAAGAGAATTTTTTACGGTGAATACCTGCCTGCGTCCGCACCGCGTTCAGCGGGGGACTGTGCATCTGGCGTTTCGGGAGCGGGGCGTGCATGAACTCGGAAGAGTTTATGTGGAGTGCGGGGATTTTCTTGGCCTGCGCTCCGCCATTCGAGCCTTTGACATTCCGATCTCCACGGTCTGTACGGCCCGCCCCGTGGGGGAAACGCTGGAGCTTGAGGCCCTGGGAGGACTTCTGGGAGACATTTCCGTGCGCCGCTTTATCATGGAGGATCCGAGCCTGATTCTGGGGTATCGGGAGTATACCGGATGTGAGCCCATGAAGTCTATCTCCTGGGTTCAGACGGCCCGGACAGGACAGCTTATGGTAAAAAATCACGATTTTACCGTGGATACCGATGTGGTGGTGCTGGTGGACATTGAGGCCACCCGAAGGGCTGTGGCGGAGCGTTGCCTGAGCCTGACGCGCACGGTCTGCGATGAGCTGGAGCACAGGCGGATCCCCTATTCCGTTTATTCCAACGGAGATCTGTTTTCCACGCGAAAGGGAGAAGGCCGCGCCCATATGTTTGAAATACAGCGTCGCATCGGTGTTTCCCGTTTCCTGCGCCATGTGGGCATTTCTTACATTCTGAACAGCCATGCCGCAGATAGCCGGAGCCGGGGCTATATCATCGTGGCGCCGGCGCTGACGGAGGAAATCACAGCCGGTGCTGCCAAAATTCAGGCAGCCACCGGTATGCGCGTCTGCGTCCTGAGCGGAGAGGAGGGGCTTTGTGATGCGTAGCTTTTCTGCGCTGCGTTTGGGCAGCCATGTGTTATTTTGCTTCGCTGTTTTGAGCTTCTTCCGGCCTTTTTGTCAGGATTTGCAGTTGTTCTGGCTGCTGTCGGGGCTGGTGCTCCTTGCGGCGCTGATTGCAGGCGTCCTCGAACATCCGCTGCTTCGGCTGCTGCCGGCCTTGTTTCCGGCCCTTGCCCTGCTGTCTCCCTGCGAAAGCCGCCTCAGTTTTGCGCTGGCCTGCGCAATCGCCTTCTACGCTGCGCTGGTGATGGTGTATGGGCGATTCTGCCCGGAAGCCTGGGTTTATCGCCGGGAAAGCATCTGGCAGCTTGCCCTATCCGGCGTGCTGTCGTTTATTTCCTTCTTCCAAAGCAGCGGGACGCAGACCCTCTGGATTCTGATTGCCGAGAGCCTCCTGGTTCTTTTGGCCCTGCGGCTGCTGCAGAACAGCGCCTCAATGGGTCTGGCGTGGCAGGCGGAAAGCCTTGGGATGCTTTTTGCAGTGATCGGAATCGGGCTTTGCGCGTCAATGCTGATTCTTGCAATCTGGCCGCTGTTCTTCCGGGTTCTGGCGGGAATTGCCGGGGCGCTGGCCAATGTAGTTGTTTTCTTTGTGCTCATTGTGAACTGGATTGCAAATCTGATGCGCAAAGGAGAAGATGCAAAACCCATCACGGACTACTATCAACAGTACTTTGGAAACTATGAAATCGGCAGCCCGGAACAACAGGCGGCGAACAATAGGCCCAATGAGCCGCCCGTCAAGCTGCCCAACCTGCAAGTGGACGTTCCATGGACCCAGATTCTGATGGGGCTGGTGATTGTTGTGCTCCTGATTCTCGGGGTCTGCATACTCCTGCGGGGCGGGCTCAGACGTCTGCGGCGCGTTTCAACGAAGCCGCACAATGATCTGCGGGCGCAAGAGGACGGCCCGAATCGGGCGATGAGCAAAGAGGAAAAAGAGAACCGGGAACAAATCCGCATTCTTTACAACAGCTATCTGGAGTATCTGAAAACCCGGGGCGTCAGGCTGGCCCGCAGCGATACGACCGAAGAGGTGACGGATGCCACGTCGCGGCTCTTTGTCCAAACCGACGAGACGCTTCGAAATCTGTATCGCAAGACCCGCTATAGCAGCCAGAGTCTCAGCAGAGAGGAGCTGCAGCTTGCAAAAGCGTGCTATGATCGCTTGCTGTCTGCTGAGAACGTCCGCACAGAGCCTGCAAAAGCGGTGGCGGAAGGAGCAGCGCCCTGATGTGGGACAGCGATGATAAAATAAAACCCTGTTTTCCAATCCGCTCCGGACTGGAAAACAGGGTTTTGCTTGATACAGCGTCAAGGGACAGGGGATTATTCCAGAAAATTCAGCACGGAAACTCCGCTCAGGCCGATCTGCAGCAGGAAGTAGATCCAGCCGATGCCGCTGAGGGACTTACCCGAGCGAATCCATGCAATCACAAACAGCACCAGGATCAAAATAGCCGCAGCGGCAACGAAGTGCCACAGGAACCCAAAGCTGAATTTTCCAAACAGATCCAGGACAAAGAAGGTAATGCTGAGGGTGTACAGGACGGTAATGATGTTGGCCAAAAGGGGACCGCCGCTGGCCAGGGACGCGGTGATGCTGATTCCTGCGATGCTTGCCGAAAAGAGCCCCAGCAGAGAAATCAGGAAGCACAGTACGAACAGGCCGCCGGTGCAAAGATAGTAAATCTTTGTGGTTCCCTCCATCTCCCCGATTTTTTCCAGCACGTCGCCAACGGACAGCGAGACGTCGGGATCGCGCGCAGAGGTGGAAACAGTGATCTCCTCCAGACGATTGCCGCAGTTGGGGCAGAAAGGCTGATCGTCATCTGCCATGCAGCCGCATTTTTCACAAAACATATCGGTTCCTCCATTTCGATACATTGTAACTGATATGGATTTATCATTATTATCATACTCCAGAAACAAGAAAAAGTCAATGTATATGAATGAAAAATTAATCTATTGTGGCGTCTTCGCGGGAATCTGGCAAAGCAGAGAGATAGAATAGGACTGAAACCAACTGCCAACGACGGAGGAATCTGGATGTCAAAACATCTGTTCAAACCGGGTACAAGCGGCTGCCGGGTGCTGCTTGTGCCACCGGAGCAAATTCGCCCCAATCCCGGGCAGCCGCGGCGCAGCTTTGACCGGGAGGGCCTTCAGGAGCTGGCCGATTCCATTTCCCGACATGGGCTGCTGCAGCCTCTGTGTGTACGCAGGCAGGGGGGCTGTTATGAGCTGATTGCCGGAGAGCGGCGGCTGCGGGCCGCAAGACTGGCCGGACTGACAGAGATCCCGTGTATCCTTCTTGCGGTGAACGAGGAAGAAAGCGGCCTGATGGCGCTGGTGGAGAATTTGCAGCGAAAGGATCTGGACTGCTGGGAGGAGGCGGAAGGCATTGCCAGACTGATACATGCCTATGGATTGAGCCAGGAGGAAACGGCGGCCCGCCTGGGCAAGAGCCCCTCCGCAGTTGCCAATAAGCTGCGGCTGCTCAAGCATCCTCCCGCCGTGCGGGCCGCGCTGCGGGAAGCCGGGCTCAGTGAACGTCACGCCCGGGCGCTGCTGAAGCTGCCGGAGGAAGCCCAGCGTCTGGAGGCTGTGAAGGTCATTGTCGAAAAGGAGCTCACGGTGGCCAGGACGGAAGCCTATGTCGAAGCCCGGCTCCGGCATCAGCCTGCTGCGAATCGAGGGATGAAAACGATGAAGCTCCGGGACTTTCGGCTGTTTCTGAACGCCCTGGACCGGCATATGGAGACTTTGAAGCAGGCGGGTTATTCCGGCCAGCTGCAGCGGCAGGAGACGGACTCGGAGCTGATTTTAACCATCCGTCTGCCAAAGCGCCAAAATCCCGATTAAACACTTGCGCCGCCGCTGCCTTTGTGCTATAATTACATGGTTCAAGACGGCTATGGAGCAAGCTTTACAAAGGAGAACCGTTATGGAGAAAAAACACATTTTCACCGGCGCGGCCACCGCGCTGGTAACACCCATGAACGAATCCGGCGTGGATTATGAAGCACTGGGAAAACTGATTGACTGGCAGATTGCCGCCGGGATCAAGGCGCTGGTGGTCTGCGCCACCACAGGCGAGGCCCCCACCCTTACGGACAACGAACACTGCAAGGTTCTGGAGTTTGCCATCGCGCGCTCCGGCCACCGGGTACCCATCATTGCGGGGACGGGCTCCAACGACACCGCCCACGCCATTATGATGACCCAGTTCGCCTGCACCATCGGGGCGGATGCCGTGCTCTGTGTCACCCCCTACTACAACCGCCCCACGCAGTCCGGCCTGATTGCCAGCTTTTCCGCCATTGCCGATGCGTCCACGGCGCCGGTGATTCTCTACAACGTCCCGTCCCGGACCGGAACCAACATTGAGCCGGAAACCTGCAGCGTTCTGGCGGATCATCCCAACATCTGTGCCATCAAGGAGGCCAGCGGCCGGCTGACCAGGATCATGGAGACCCTTCGCCTGGTGGACGGACGTCTGGATGTCTATTCCGGCAACGACGATCAGACCCTCCCCCTGCTTGCAATGGGGGCAAAGGGCGTGATTTCGGTGCTGGCCAACGTAGTGCCGGCCCAGGCTGTGGCCCTGTGTGAAAAATTCTTTGACGGCGATCTGCAGGGAGCTGCCAGGCTTCAGTTGGATCTGCTGCCTCTGATTCAGGCCTTGTTCAGCCAGACCAACCCCATCCCGGCAAAGGCGGCTCTGGCCCGCATGGGTCTGATGGAGGAGCGGCTGCGTCTGCCGCTGACGCCGATGGAGGAACCCTTCCGCGGGCGGCTGTTTGAGAAAATGGCGGAGATGAAGCTGATTTAACGGAGGCATTATCCATGAAGTACATCATTCACGGCGCCTGCGGGCGCATGGGTCGGGTGGTGCAGCAGCTTTTTCGGGAGAAGCTCCCGGATGCGGACCTGATTCCTGTGGACCCCATGGGCAGGGAGGGCGAGGTCTACCGGGCTCTGACGGACTACCGGGGCCCTGGGGACTGCATTGTGGATTTTTCCCATCACAGTGCCACTTTGGAGCTGACGGCCTATGCGTCCAGTCGGAAGCTGCCGCTGGTGATTGCCACCACCGGCCAGACCGAGGCGGAGCTGGCGGCGATTCACGAGGCGGCGAAAAGCGTCCCAGTGCTGCTGGCCAGCAATTTTTCCCTGGGCATTGTGGTCCTGACCGCCCTGGCAAAGCAGGCGGCAAAGGCCTTTCCCGATGCGGATATTGAAATTGTGGAGGCCCACCACAACCGGAAGCTGGACGTTCCCAGCGGCACCGCGCTGAGCCTGGCCAAGGCGGTTCAATCCGTCCGTCCCGGCAGCCGTCTGGTGATCGGACGCCATGAAAACGGAAAGCGGGAGCCCGCTGACATCGGCGTTCACGCCTTGCGGATGGGCAACGTCGTGGGGGTCCACGAAATCCATATCTGTACCGACACGCAGACCCTCACGATTCGGCATGAGGCCCACGACCGGGCGCTCTTTGCCGAGGGCGCCCTGACTGCGGCCCAGTGGATCACGACCGTGACCCCGGGCATGTACCAGATGCAGGACATTTTGAAGGGAATGCTTGCGTAACAAACACGGCGGTTGTCCCCTGACCGCCGCTTCCCCTTTTTGTGCAGAGGCGGGGCCTGTTTGTCCCCGGCTGCACCCCCTTGAATGAGATCATTTTTTGAAGGAGGTGTCTTCAATGAAGACCCGTATTGCGATTTTTGGTTATGGAAACCTGGGCAGAGGCGTGGAAGCCGCGATTGCCCAAAACGCGGACCTGGAGCTGGTCGCCGTCTTTACCCGGCGGGACCCCGCGGCTTTGCGCATCCGTACCCCCGGCGTGCCGGTGCTGTCGGCGGAGCGTGCGCCGGAGTATCGAAACAAAATTGACGTGCTGATTCTCTGCGGCGGCAGCGCCACGGATCTGCCTGTCCAGACCCCGAAGTATGCCGCCATGTTCAACGTGGTGGACAGCTTTGATACCCACGCGAAAATACCGGCGCATTTCGCCGCTGCCGATGCCGCCTCCCGGGCTGCCGGAACGGTCAGCCTGATTTCCTGCGGCTGGGATCCCGGCCTGTTCTCCCTCGCCCGGGTCTATGCCGACGCCATCCTGCCCGACGGAAAGGACGAGACCTTCTGGGGCCGGGGCGTCAGCCAGGGCCATTCCGACGCCATCCGTCGGATCGAGGGGGTTCTGGATGCCCGGCAGTATACCGTTCCCATCAGCGCCGCTGTGGAAGCTGTCCGCCGGGGGGAGCAGCCGACCCTCAGCCCCAGAGACAAGCATCTGCGGGAGTGCTGGGTGGTCGCCGCCGAGGGGGCGGACAAGGCCCGCATTGAGCGGGAGATCAAGACCATGCCCTACTACTTTGACGAATACAATACCACAGTTCACTTTATTTCCGCCGAGGAAATGGCCCGGGATCATGCCGGATTGCCCCACGGCGGCTCCGTCCTCCGCAGCGGCGTGACCGGCTGGAACAAGGAGCACCGCCACATGGTGGAATACAGCCTGAAGCTGGACTCCAACCCGGAGTTTACCGGCTCTGTTCTGGCTGCCTGCGCCCGGGCCGTGCACCGGATGGCCAGGGAGGGAATGTGCGGCTGCAAGACCATTCTGGACATTCCTCCCGCCTGGCTCAGCGCCCACAGCGGAGAAGAACTGCGGGCTCACTTCCTGTGAGATGAAGCGGCTGCTCTATCTGCTCTGCCAATGGAGCTGGGGATTGCCTCAAACTCTGGTGGGGGCGCTCTTCTATTTCTACTACCGGCAGAAGGGCTGCAGACGCTTTCGCTATCAGGGCGCCTTTGTCGTAATCTGGACGAAAGAAGCCGGTTCCATGTCGCTGGGCTGCTTCCTCTTTCTCCATCCGGATTGGACAGCGAAGGATCGCGCCCTGCTGGAGCATGAATACGGTCACACAATTCAATCCCTGATCTGCGGCCCCCTCTATCTGCTGGCCGTCGGCCTGCCTTCGCTGCTTTGGGCGGGGCTTCCCGTCTTTCAGCGCCACCGCCGGACCCGGGGAATCAGCTACTACGCCGTCTATCCTGAGAAACAGGCCAGCTCCCTGGGGGAGCGCTTTGCCAAAAAAATGCTGCCCTCGCTGCCCGTTGACAGCCGGAGCAAAGACGGAGGGGACCAAGCCCTGTAGGGGGCGGCACAAGCAGAAAGGACAGGTCAAGCTATGATTCAGGACGATTTTTCTTGCCCGGAAGTCGAGAGCCGCCACGGCGGAGGATCTGCCCATCGCCCGGGATCTGCTGGAAACGCTGCAGGCCCATCAGGACGGCTGCGTCGGTATGGCGGCGAATATGATCGGACAGGCGGTGCGGATCATTGCCTTTGACAACGAGGGCAGCTATATGCTTATGCTCAAGCCCGAGATTGTCCCGCTGCCGAAGGAAAAATGGAAAGGGACGGTAATCCCGCTGGGGATCCGAAGCGACAGTTGGTACGAGCTTGAGATGCAGCCCCTCAATGAGGGGGGGCTGCAACATCGCGCTGGTCAGGAAAGCGGCGGACCCGGAGATTGTCCATACCCCGGAGGAATATAACTTCCCGGATTCTCTGTATCAGGATCACTGGGAAAAAGCCGAGGCCTACGGTGTACTGTGCAGGCGCCTATGTTCCGATGCCCTTGTTATTTGCCTTCCCCGCAGAAGGCGGGCCATCAAGGCCGCTGTGGTCAGCGGCCACGACCGGAAAAAGCGAAACAGGAAAGCTGTTCTGAGCGGCAGAGGCGGGAAGAGCAAGCGACGTCGATTCCGAAAGCACGTCCGTCTGCCGTGGTGGAAACTTGAACGGAAAAGGAGAACGGTCTATGAGTGTGCTCAGCTATTTTGCAGCGGATGTCTCCCTGCCTGAAGTTGTCAATCCCCATGACATTGCGGGCGACCGGGAGCTTGTGTTGGATCTTGATTCAGGGATAATCCAGGACGGCGACTATGACGACGATTTTTCCATCTGTGACTGCAGCGGAACGGAGGATCTTTTCACCGAGAAAGCCTATTGTGCGGAGCTGCAATGGACGTATTCGGAAGGCCGGGCCGAGGCTGTTCTGGCGTACATCCGCGGGCTGCTCCGACATACCGACGAAGTAGAGCTGTGGCACATCTGCATGGGGATGGGGGAACGACCGCTGATTCGCTCGAAAACCATCCCCATCTCGCAGCTTCGGGCGGAGGAGCTGGGCAAATTGGAAGAGCGCGACCTGTGGGAGGATTTTTACGGGATTCCCATTCAGTATCGCCTCGTGATTCAAAAGTAAGGGCCATTGCCTGCCGTCCTTCGACGATCGCAGGGGAGAAAGGCGGTACAGAGGGAAGGCAGGAATTCGGCCCTGTGAAAAAAGTTAAAAAACTATTGACATTTATTCTGCAATCTGCTATATTACAAAGGAAATTCGAAAGGAGGTGTCCGCAATGTCCAGGAAACTTGCTGTCAGATTTTTTGCTTTAATTGAATATTGCGGGATGACCTCGGTTTGTGGTTTATAGTCCGGATAATTGGGAATAAATCATTGCAGTGCCGTGGCAGTTT
>JAGAEW010000121.1 GCA_017612935.1 Oscillospiraceae bacterium | reverse complement strand
TATTTTAATCCACAACATACAGTTGTGAATGGTGAAGGATATTCATTAGAACCAGGCAGGAGAGTTAAGCAGGCGTATGTACGGGCACAATCGGCAGGTTGTAAAACGCTTATATTTGGAATCACGATTTGTAGTGCAGTCGATACTGGAAGATGCTATTCAAAAGTGGCAAAGAAGACAGATAGAAACATTTTTTCGACTCCTGAGGCAAGCGTGGTAGATTGCAGCTTCTGCAAGCAAACGACAAATTATGGTTGGGTATATTTCTAATTGAAGGAGAAGCAATAATGAAAAGAAGAGTTATTTTGCTGGTTGCAATTGTTCCAATGCTGTTGCTTACAACGTTGGTTGCCTCGGCAAAGAGTACATTAGATAAAGCGTGGTGTGAGGAGTATTTTTCTTGGTGGTGGAAGTATGACGGGAATCTGGAATTTGTTCCATCGTATGTTACACCGAGCAATCCGGGGTACGAATTGAAGAGTGGCAAACGGGTAAAGCAGGGATATATCAATTTTACTCGGAAATCTAATGGTGTGGATACATCGGTGATCGGAGGCAGAAAATGGACACGAGAGGCAAGTGACAAGAAGTCAAACGCAGTCTATAGCGTGTCTGCGACAGCGACAGATTCACTCAATATCTTTACCAATAAGACGCACTTTTGGTGGAATTGGGTATATTTTTCATGAATCAGCGTAAATGAGCTGGACATCAATGTGTCCGGAGCGGAAAAAGCGTTAGCGTTAAAGGAAGGAGAATGAAAATGCGAAAGACAGAGCGCTTCTTATTGCTTGGAGTCTGGATGTTCGTAGCCTTGATTAGCCTTTCTTTAACGCCGCTTCTGCAACATCGGATGGAGGCAGAACGTGTCCCAAACGGCTTGTCGGAGGCCTATCGGGAGTTTGCAGTCGGCTATGATCGGGATCGAATTGATGCGCAGAGCATTCTGTTTCCGGATCTGGTTATGAAGCTGCAAGCGCGGGAAAAGCCCTTTGCGCTCCTGCGGCAGAAAACTTCCAATTGCTATAGCTGCGTTCTTTGGAACCGTGATCTCGCGCTCAAGCTGCTCAGGGGAAGAAGCTTCTCCCAGCAGGACATGGAGCGCGGGGCGAATGTGGCGCTGGTCAGCCAAAAGATGGAGAGCAAGATCGTTGCGCAAGATGGCGTATCGTCCATCGAGCTGGACGGTCTTGTTTTTGAGGTGATCGGTGTGTTTGCGGCGGAGGAGAATCAGGTGAATCCCCAGCCGGATTTTGTACTGAACGGACTGTCGGAGCACGAAATGCTGCGGATGCCCTATGTGGACGGGATTTATTGCTTGGATACCGATGAGGCGCAGGCCGCCCTGACAGAGTTAGACGAATGGTGTGGCGTGACAGCAAGAAAGACAGCCTATCAAAAGACAAATGAGGAACAATGGAAGGACGCGGCGAGTGTGACCCTGCTTTCCGTAAAGCTCTCCGCCATCTTATGCGGCTTTTGCGTGGTGGCCTTCTGTGCAGTCGTCATCTTGTGGGTGCGAAATCTGCGCAAGGAGCTTCATGTGTGGCGCTTGTGCGGCGCGTCCCGCAGGCGCGTCGATTGCTGGCTGTCCGGGAAATATATATCCGCCGTTATAATCGGAACGCTTGCGGCCCTGCCGCTTGTTTCGCTTTTCCGTCTGGATTGGCGGGCGGAATGTATGGTTCTTGGCGCAAGCCTGCTGATCTATGGGCTTGTGGGTCTGGCGGCAATATTGCTGGTCAATATGACAGAAATGGAGTAATTGCAAGGTGTTTCAAAGTGTAATCAAAAACAACAAGGCAGGGATATTTGCTATCCTGCTTGTGTGTGCAATCTTCTTTTGTTTGCTTGCGCTTGTGTCCCATATACTTCACGAAAGCGGCGAGGAGTTAGAGAAGCTCAAAATGTTCAGCGACAAACACGCCTATGTTTTGGAGGATGCAACACCGGAGATTGAAATACAGAGGATTTTTTCTCAGGAGAATGCTTCGGAGCTGTTGAGCGAGTTCTTTCAATCGCTGTATAAGGACGGGATTCCTTTTTGCCTGGATTATGGCTATGATATGTACCAGGATGAGAAGGGTAACATTGTGCGCTATCATACCGCGAACGAAGCATTTTTTGAGATACACGGCCTGAAGGCGGAGCAGGGGCGGCTGTTCTCTCAGGAAGACTATGAGAAAACAACGGAGCCTGTTCCGGTGCTGATCGGCTATGATCTGCAAGACAACTTTGAGGTAGGGAAGGAATACGACTTTGAAAACCCAACGGGCGGAGATTACTTCCGGGGGCTTGTCATTGGCGTGTTGCGTAAAAATTCGGAGTATTATCATATTGGCGCAATTGCCTTCAACCAAAGCTTGGATGCGTCCTACATCGTCCCCTTTGGGCGGGGGATGTGTAGTCCGGATCTGGCAATTTCCGATTATGATATGGCCTTGAGCGGAATGCTGCTGTTTTTAGAGGATCAAGCGATGGAGAATCAGGTCAGCAGTCGCATTCAGGCGATGAATCTGTTTCGCTATACTGTAAAGGATGTAGACAGTCTCTCGGACGAGGGCTTGGCGTGTCAGAAGGAGAACCTGCTGAAGCTTCTGCTCCTGTTTGCGGTCGTGCTGGCCCTTGTGTTTGCGACCACCTATTTGGTATTCCGGAAAATCATCCGGACACATTCGACTGAAATCGGCGTGCGTGTCTTGTGCGGTGCTTCGGTGTCGAAGATTACGGCGGAGATTGCCCAGCTTGCCGGACTGCTTGTCGCCCTGTCGTGGATGCCGAGCCTGCTTCTGGCAGAGGGCTGGAGGGATGCGGCTGTTTGCGCCGGAGGCGCGCTGCTCCTGTTCGCCCTCATCGTGTGCATTCCGCTTCGCTTGATTCAAAAGCTGTCAATCGTGGAGATCGTAAGAAACCCGAATGCGGACTGAGAAGGAAGAAGGTGATGGAATGAATCCGATTTTAGAATTGAAAGCTGTGAGCAAGGTGTATTCCAAGGGCGCAACGAAGACGCTTGCGCTGAAGGAGCTTTCCTTCTCTGTGCAGGAAGGGGAGAGGCTTGCGATTGTCGGGGAATCCGGTGCGGGAAAGAGTACGCTTTTGAACATCTTGGGCTTGATCGACTATCCCACAGAGGGAAGCTATTGTGTGCGCGGGCAGGAAACCTCCGCGCTGCCGGAAAAGAAAAAAGCAGTATGCAGAAACGCGGAATTTGGTTTTGTCCTGCAAGATTATGGCTTGGTGGACTATCTGACAGTGGAAGAAAACGTCGGATTTCCCCTTGTATATTCCGGAAAGAACATCAGCAAAAAGGAACGCAGGGAACAGATTCAGGAGATTTTGAATACGCTTGGGATTGCAGAAAAGATAGAGGAACGTGCGGGAATGCTCTCCGGCGGGCAACGCCAGCGTGTCGCAATAGCAAGAGCCTTAATCAATCACCCAAAGGTGGTTTTGGCGGATGAGCCGACCTCCGCCTTGGATGAAAAGACGAAAAACGAGATGATGGATCTGCTTCTCCAATATCAGGCGGTGCAGGCCAATGCGCTGATTGTTGTGACCCATGATCGAAGTGTGGCAGAACGCATGGGAAGAATCATCCGACTGGAGCGGGGTGTGCTGTCTGAGGATCGGAAACAATAGGCGATCGGAACAAATCGGCAATCGGGAACAATGCGGGCGGTCTGGGGCTACACAGCTCCAGACCGCCCGCAGAAAAATAATCTCTGTATGACAGCTTTTGAAAGGGAAATGTGATTATGTTAAAAATTATCTTAAGCGTGACGTTCCAAAAGAGATAACCGTTTGCATAGAGGAGTTACAGACTGACCTGGGGGGCGGAGAAAGCCCGGAGGAGCAATTCAGCGCTGGAGAAATCGCCAGAGCAATCAGTGCCTTTCTCCGAAAACAGCCCCCAAAAAAGCGCTATCTGTTTATCGCCCGCTATTATCTGGCGCAGTCGGTGGAGGAGCTTGCAAAAAATCTGGGCTGCTCCAACGCAACGGTCTACCGAAAATTAGAGCAAATTCGCACGGAGCTAAAAACCGAACTGGAACAGGAGGGACTACTATGAACCGGGAGCTTTTAACAGATGCAATCTCGGAGCTGGACGAGGATTTGATCGCAGATTATTATGATACGCAAACCCGGCTGGAACGTCGGGGAAAGCGGCACAGGCAGCTTTTCCGGCTCAGCGCCGCCGCCGCGCTGCTGGCCCTGTGCGTGGGAACCTATCCCTGGCTTTCCAGTCAGATGGGCTGGGGCTCAAAGGGAAACATTTTTCAGGAGCCGCAGGCGCAGGGCTGCGCTGCGCCTGCGTATCTCACCGCAAAGCCGGTTCAGCGTATCGGAGACCCCATCACCGAAGCGGAGCTTGCAGATTTTCTGCCGGCTGCAAAGGAAGACGCGATTGACCTTTTGCTGAACCACCCCAGTGATCCGGCGTCCGTTGACGGGCTGCGGGCCGAGGATCTGCATTTTTCGAACGGCTTCCATCATGTGCAGGCAAACGAAGATGGAAATTATATTCCGCAGGATCATTTGCAATATCTGATCCTCCACGGAAGAGAGGTTGTGGGCAGGCTTGTCGTATTTCGCTCGGACGACAGCGGAGAACTTCTTTCATCACCTGAGGGGATGGTGCCTTCTGGCAAACGGCTGACAGAGCTGCTCCGGCAGTATGACGGCTCAGAGCTGGCGATGATCTACTTCGGCCCCTTTGTGGAGGCGGCCCTCACGCCGGACGGCGTGATCCATTACCTGAATGGCATCACTGATCTTCCCGCCCAGAGCGACGACTACTATGCGCGCTACTTTACCGGAGACAACTGCATCACGGGAATCGACTGACGCAAGCGCCCCGCCGGGTTCGTCCCGGCGGGGCGCTTCGGCGCAAAGCAGTCGAACGCGGAGCCCTACGGGGTTCCGCGTTCGACCTTTTTGATCCCCTTTTCCGCCTTGGCCCGGGGAAGCAGCAGCTCCCGCCCGCAGCCCAGACAGCGGAGGCGGAAGTCCATGCCGCTTCGCAGCACCAGCCAGCGATCCGCCCCGCAGGGGTGTTTTTTCTTCATGGTCAGCAGATCGCCGACCCGGATATCCATTGGCATCGCAAAATAGATCCTTTCTAATGAATCCTGAAGACGTAAAAATATATAACCGGTCAATAAAGAACGGCGTGCGAGCAAAGCCGCAAGCGCTTCCCGTCGTAGCGCCGCCTGTGCCCTTTCGTAGTGGCCGCGCCTGTGCCCTTTGTGGGTAGACCACAGCGGCCTTTCCGGCCATGGGGCAAATGGCTCCTGTGGTCAGAAGCCACTACAGGCGGATCAGGAGCTGCTTCGGAAATACCTGCTGCCCGATTGCCGAAACGCTTAACTTTTTATGTTCTCCCAATAGGCCTTGCAGCTCTGCTCGAACTTGTTGTCCCCGTATTCATAGTAGCTTGTCCCCACGAGACAGTCCGGCAGATATTGCTGCTTCACCCAGTGGTGGGGGAAGTTGTGGGGATAGAGATAGCCCTGTTCCCGTTCGAAGCCGGCGCCGTCGGCATGGAGGTTTTGGAGCTGCCGGGGGAAGGGGCCGGCCTTGCCCGCCTTGACGTCCGCCATGGCCCGGTCAATGGCCATGACGACAGAGTTGGACTTGGGAGCGGTTGCCAGCAAAATCACCGCCTGGGCCAGGGGCAGCCGGGCCTCCGGAAGGCCCAACTGCAGGGCAGCGTCCACGCAGGACTTGACAATGCTCACCGCCTGAGGATAGGCCAGGCCGATGTCCTCACTGGCGGAGCAGAGGATACGGCGGCAGGCGCCGGGCAGATCCCCCGCCTCCAGAATCCGGGCCAGATAGTGCAGCGCCGCATCCGGATCCGAACCCCGCAGAGATTTCATCAGAGCGGAAACCGAATCAAAGTGGTTGTCTCCCTCCCGGTCATAGTGCATGGAGGACTTCTGGCTCACGGCCTCGGCGTCCGTCAGGCAGACGTGAACCGTTCCGTCCTGCCCCCCGCAGGCAGTGAAAAGAACCTCCACCGCGTTGATAGCCTTGCGAACGTCGCCGCCGCAGGAGGATGCGATATGGGCGAGGGCAGCTTCCTCCGCCTCCACCCGGACGGAGAGCTTGCGGGCCATATAGTCCACCGCCCGGTCTACCGCCCGACGCACCGCCTCGGCCCTCAGGCTCTTGAACTCAAAGATGGTGGATCGGCTGAGAATTGCGTTGAATACATAGAAATAGGGGTTCTCGGTGGTGGAGGCAATCAGCGTAATTTTTCCGTTTTCGATGTATTCCAGCAGGGTCTGCTGCTGTTTTTTATTAAAGGACTGAATCTCGTCAAGGTAGAGCAGGACCCCGTTGGGGGCCAGCATGGTATCGAGCTGGGAGACAATCGCTTTGACATCCGCCGTGGAGGCGGTGGTGGCGTTGAGCTTAAAGAGCTTGCGCCGGGTTTTCTCCGCGATGATATTGGCAACGGTGGTCTTTCCGGTACCGGAGGGGCCGTAGAAAATCAGATTCGGCACCGTGCCGGAATCAATGATGCGGCGGAGGATCGCGCCGGGGCCGAGAATGTGGTCCTGGCCGTATACCTCGCTCAATTCTCTCGGACGCAGCTCGTCCGCCAGAGGCTGATACATAAATCCAACTCCTTCCGGTTGACGTGGAGATCTGTCGTTTGTCTATTGGTTGATTATATCACATTTTTCCCAGGAGGAAAAGAACTTTATTGCGTTTTTCCCGTCTATCATATATAATAGCCAGTACAGGCGATTCCCGCTGCCGGAAAACCGGGAAATGGAATCTCCCGCAGGCTTTGAGATGGGAGGACGAAATGGAACAAAGTGAACGCGCGCTGGCGGTCATTGCCGCCCTCAAGCAGGACTACCCCGAGGCGCTCTGCGCCCTGCACAGCCGGAAGGACTATGAGCTGATGATCGCCGTCCGGCTGTCCGCCCAGTGTACCGACGAGCGGGTAAACAAGATTACCCCCGCTCTCTTTGCCCGCTTTCCCAGCTTGGAAGCCTTTGCACAGGCCGACGTGGGCGAGGTGGAAACACTGGTTCACGCCTGCGGCTTCTACAAACACAAGGCGCGGGACATCGTCCTTGCCTGCCAAATGCTGCTGACGGACTACGGCGGAAGGGTTCCGGACAACATGGAAGCTCTTTTGAAGCTCCCCGGCGTGGGTCGAAAGACTGCAAACCTGCTGCTGGGCGACCTCTACGCTGTGCCGGGCTCCGTGGTCTGCGACACCCACTGCATCCGCATCTGCGGCAAGCTGGGCCTGACCGACGGTACCAAAGACCCGCTCAAATGCGAAACCCAGCTCCGGGCTGTTTTGCCCCCAACGGAGAGCTCTGACTTCTGCCACCGCATCGTCCTTCACGGGCGGGCGGTCTGCACAGCCCGAAAGCCCGCCTGCGAGCTCTGCTCCCTGGCCCCCTTTTGCGCTGCCTGGAACCGGGAAGAAGCTGCCCCTTAAATTCCGGGGGCTATGCCGCCGGGAGCGATTTCAAAAAAATGATTCACGCGGGATATGCGCCGTGGATCGGAAGGAGCCTTTATGAAAGAAAATCATGCGTCTGTGACGCCCTCTCTGTTCAGAATCAGCAGCCGGATTATGCTGGTCTACGGAATATTCGGACTATTCCTCTACCTGCTGTGTCTGGTGGGAATTATCTTCATCGGAAAGACGACCGGCGGAATCTTTTCCGCGCAGCAGGACATCATCGGCATAGGGCTTTTCCTGATGGGGGCCGTCGCAGAGCTGATGGCAGGGATTGTCGGTGTTCGCCGGGTCAGGCGCTCTGCGCCCGTCGGCCCCGCACCGCTGGTTTTGGGCAGCCTGGCTTTGGGGCTTGCAGTGGCGGAGGTCGGCTTCCTTGCCCTGCGCTCCGCCGCGCCGCAACCGGCCCGGCTTGCTCTGTGTCTGGCATTGGTGATCGCCCTTCCCCTCGTTTACCTCTGCTCCGCCGCAAAGCTGCGCAAGCACAGCCCCGAAGCGGATTCGGAGGACGAATTCCCCGAAATTTGAATCCGCTCGGCTCCGGTTGATTATGGAAACCGCCATGCAACCGCTGCATTCCCCCGTCGGTTCAAACCGACGGGGTTTTCCCATCCTGTGGAAAACTCACAAATTTTTGACACAGCGCAGTGTTTTTCGGCACTTTTTTGACTGTGTTTTTGGCGCGCGCTGTGGAAAACGCAGTGGAAAATGTGGACAACTCCAGGGAATTCAACTTTGGCCGCGCTGTTATTTTGGGGGATTATGTTACCCAATAACTACCCATTGTGGTTGGCGGGAGAAAATGTCGAACTGTAACTTCTCCGTAAAAATGCCGAATACAGGTAATTTTTTCCATTCCGATTTTGTGGATTGGTCTGGAAATTTTCGGAAGGGTCTGTTATAATAAGGTTCCGATCTGAGAAATCTACGCCTGAGAGGTCCCGCCATGCTCGAATTGCTTGCTCCTGCCGGCTCCATGGATGCGCTCCGTGCCGCCGTTCAAAGCGGCGCTAATGCCGTATATCTGGGCTCCGGCCCCTTCAACGCCCGGCAGAACGCCAAGAATTTTACGCTTGAGGAACTGCCAGACGCCGTACGCTATTGCCATATCCGGGGGGTACAGGTCCACCTGACCCTCAACACCCTGGTGACAGATCGGGAGATGGAGCAGGCTGCGCGGACCATTACCGCCGCCGTAGAGGCAGGTGTGGACGCCTTCATTGTGCAGGACCTGGGGCTGGTGTCCCTGCTGCAGCAAATGGCCCCCGAGCTCCCCATCCACGCCTCCACCCAGATGTCCATCCATTCGCTGGACGGCGTGCTGCGGGCTGCCGCTATGGGTATCAGTCGCGTGGTGCTGGCCCGGGAACTGAGCCGGGAGGACATCGCATTCATCTGCCGCAACAGTCCCATTGAGATCGAGGTCTTTGTCCATGGGGCCCTGTGTATGTGCTATTCCGGTCAGTGCTATTTTTCCTCTCTGGTGGGCGCCCGCTCCGGCAACCGGGGCCAGTGCGCCCAGCCCTGCCGCCTTACCTACGGCTATGGCCGCTACGAGGAAAAATATCCCCTGAGCCTGAAGGACAACTGCCTGATTCCCTGGGTCAGCGAGCTGGAACGACTGGGGGTCGCCTCCGTCAAAATCGAGGGACGGATGAAGCGGCCTGAATACGTTGCCGTGGCAACCCGGCTCTACCGCGCCGCCATCGACGGCCGACCCGTCACCACGGCGGACATGGAGGATCTGGAGAGGGTCTTCTCCCGGCAGGGCTTCACAGAGGGCTACTATCTTCACAAAACAGGACCGGAGATGTTCGGAACCCGCCAGACCGGGGGGGAAAACCGGGCGCTCCTGGCCCGGGCCAGAGCGGGCTATGAAAATACAGAAGCACCCCTGGTGCCGATACGCTTCTACGCCGTGGTTAAGGGGCGGCAGAACACACTGCTGGCAGTGGAGGACGAGCTGGGCAACATCTGTAAAACCGAGGGGCCGAGGCCTGAGCTTGCCGTGAACCGGGAGCTGACGGCCCGGTCTCTGGGCGAGCGGCTGGCAAAAACCGGCGGGACACCCTATCGATGTGTGGAAACCAAAAGCGCAGTGGAACCGGGCCTGACCCTCTCCGCCGCCGCCATCAACGCCATGCGTCGGGAGGTGCTGACCCACCTGACTGCGATCCGGGGCCGTCAGCGGGAGCGGGAGCTGAACTCCTTCTCCAGCGTTGCCGTCTATCCGGGTACCAAAAAACCGCCCCATTGGACAGCCGGGGTGCTGACGCGGGAACAGCTCACGCCCCTTCTGCTGAGAATGAAGCCCGCAAGGCTCTACGTTCCCCTGTCTGTCTTTGCGCAGGGAATGGACTGGATGAGCCGTGTCTCGCCCCAGACAGAGCTGGCTGTGGTTCTGCCCCGGATCATCTGGGACAGTGAGGCCGACGCCGTGCGGCGGGCTCTGGATGTGGTTCACGGGCTCGGTGTTCAACTGGCCTTGTGCGGAAATTTGGGCCATATTTCTTTGGCCCGCTCCCGGGGCTTTGCCGTCTGCGGGGATTACGGCCTCAATCTGTTCAATTCCCGCGCCATGAACACCGCACGGAATTTAGGTCTGGAAAGCGCAACCGTCAGCTTTGAGCTGTCCCTGCCCCAGATCCGCGACCTCTCGAAGCCTCTGCCCACGGAGCTGCTGGCCTACGGTCGGCTGCCCATGATGCTGACGGAAAATTGCGTGATCCGCAACCGCAGCGGCCGCTGCGCCTGTCGCTCCGGCCCCACCAAGCTGGTAGACCGGCGGGGAGAAGAATTCCGGGTTCTGAAGGAACAGGGAAGCTGCCGCAGCGTGATCTACAACGGAAAAAAACTCTATATGCTGGACAAGCAGGCAGCGCTGCGCTCTCTGGGGCTCTGGGCCCTGCGCCTGCAGTTTACCACGGAAAATCCCATGGAGGTTGACAGCACCCTTGCAAGCTTGCAGGGTCGGGCCAGCTTTGACCCCGGCTCCTGCACCCGCGGCCTCTACGCCAGAGGGGTGGAATAAATCGCCCCAGCCCCTTGTCCCCGGAATTGGAAAAGAAACGCCGCTCCTTGCCTCTGCCCGGAGCGACGCGGGAATAAAAAACGAACATTGTGAGTTGACGTGTATGGAATTGATTCTCGGCTCCCAGTCGCCCCGGCGGCAGGAACTGCTGACACGGATGGGCCTGCACTTCCGGGTCCTGACTGCAGATATTGACGAAACGAAATTTGAGACAGAAGATCCCCGGGAGTCGGTTTGCCGGATCTGCGCCGCAAAGGCTTCCGCCGTGGCGCAAATTGCCCGAACCCGGGGCCTGCCCGAGGAGGGTGCGCTGATTCTGACTGCCGATACCATTGTGGTGCTGGACGGACGGATTATGGGCAAACCCCATGACGAGGCAGAGGCCCGCGCCATGCTGGGCCGCCTGTCGGGCCGGGAGCATGAAGTTTACACCGCCTTTACCCTCCTGCCCTGCGGCAACGCGGGGACGGAGGGCCCCTTTGCGTCCATGACCCACTGCGAACGCAGTCTGGTCCGGTTTCGTCCCCTGCGGGAAGCGGAAATCGCCGCCTACGTCGCCACGGGGGAGCCAATGGACAAGGCGGGAGCCTACGGCATTCAGGATCTCGGCGCAATGCTGGTGGAATCCATCTGCGGAGACTACTTTACCGTCATGGGGCTTCCGGTCTGCCGCGTCGCACTGGCCTTGAAGGACTTTGGGATCGACCCGTTTCAGCCGGCCGGAGCGTTGGCAGGGAGGAGCTGACTTATGAGGAAACATTTCTCCGCAAAAACCAAGGGCTTAATGGTTCTGGCGGTTTTTCTGGCAGGACTTGTCACCGTCACGGCTGTCATCAGCACCCGGCATCCCGGGAGAAATCTGGTGCAGACAGCCCTGACTCCTTTCCGCTCCGCCTGCAGCACACTGGTTCGCAACACGGAGCGATTGTACAACTATATCTTTAAGTACGAATCTCTGGAGGCGGAAAACGCGGCGCTGAAGAAGCGGATCTTCGATATGGAGAAAGATGTCCGCAGCGCGGATTCCCTCCAGCGGGAAAACGAGCGGCTGCACCAGCTTTTGGGGCTTCTGGATGAGCACGAAGACTACCAGACTGTTTCCGCCTATATTATCTCCTGGGTGGACAGCAGTTGGAAGAGCGCCTTCACCATTGCCCAGGGCGCCAACTCCGGGATTGACACCGGCATGGTAGCCATCACAGAATACGGACAGGTGGTTGGTCTGGTCACGGAGATTGGCTCTAATTGGGCCACCATCACGACGGTGCTGGACTCCGCGCTGGGCATCTCCGCCACCGTGGCCTCCACGGGCTACAACGGCGTGGTGGAGGGCGCTCTGGCCACAGGCTCTCAGGGCCTGCTGCGGATGAACTATCTGCCCACCGATTCCGTCCTTCGCAACAATGACCAGGTGCTCACCACCGGTTCTACGGTCTATCCCCGGGGCCTGATTCTCGGATATATCACTGACGCGGATTTTGACCAAACCGGCGTGGCCAAATACGCCCTGCTCAAGCCTGCCGCTGATCTGGACGATCTGGAGCAGGTCTTCATCATTACGGAATTTGAAAACCAGTGAACCAAACTGAGGGGCGCCCTCTGGCCCGGCGCCTGCTCAGGGCAATTTCCCCCGCCTTGGGCCGTCTTCATCTCCCCGGACGCTGCGGTCTTCCCCCGGAGGGCCCGGCTCCGACTGCCGGGGCTGATTGCAGCGGGCATCCACCGGGGCCGCTGACCGTCTTTGACGGTGCGGCCCCCAAAAGTCTGTTTCAGGAGCTGACCCTGTATGTTCAAGCATTTTCATCTGACAAAACGCCAGTGGCAGGGCATTCTCAAATGGTCCCTCTACGGACTGTTGACTCTGCTGACGCTGCTGTTCCAAACGGTGGTGCTCTCCCATGCCACCGGGCTGCGGATCAAACCCACGCCGCTGCCTGTACTGATCGTCTGCATCTGCGTCCGGGAGGGGCCGGAGCGGGGCGGTATCTATGCGATTAGCTCAGCGCTGCTCTGGTGCTTCGCCGGTGCGGAATTCGGAAATCTTTCCGTCGCAGTGCTCCCCATCGGAGCGATGCTTTCGGCAATCCTCTGCCGCGCCGTTCTGACCCTGCGTTTCGTGCCCACCGCCCTGTGTGCCTTTGCAGTGACCCTTGTGAACGCTTCGCTGATTTTCCTGTTTAAGCTGATTCTCCCCCCCACAGTGGCGCCGGAGAACTATTGGAACATCCTGCTGCCCGGCGTAGCTCTGTCTCTGGTATTTTTGCCGGTGCAATACCCGCTGGTGAAGCACATCAGCAGAATCGGGGTGCGGAATGAACTATAACTTCAAGTTGCGGCTGGGGCTGTTTCTGAGCCTCTTCTTTCTGTTGGTCGGCTTCTTCTCCTATCGGCTGATTCAACTGCAGGTGGTCAATCCCCGCAAGCGGTCCGTCACCACCGGAACCTACACCTACGATACCCGCGTTACCGCCGCCCGGGGCGAAATTCTGGATCGAAACGGCAATGTGCTGGTGAGCAACCGGGCCAGCTATAACATCATCATCTCCAGCTATGGCCTGTTCAACTCCGACGAACCCAACGAGAGCCTGCGGCAGTTGGTTCGCCTCTGCCGGGAGCTGAACATCGCCTATGTGGATCATTTTCCCGTCACGCCGGCAAAGCCCTATGAGTACGAAACCGGGACCTACTCCGAAACCTGGAATGAGCATTTCCGCTGTTTTTTGCGGGAATACAACTGGGATTCCGATATATCCGCCGCCCAACTGGTCAAGCTGATGCGGGATCACTTCCGCATTCCCAACAACTGGACAGACGAAGAGGTGCGAGGCGTTCTGGGGCTGCGTTACGAGCTGGACCTTCGGAACTATACCACCCTGTCCACCTACACCCTGCTCTCCGACGTGGATGCCACCCAACTGGCAGCGCTCATGGAGCTCAACACACCCGGTATGCAGGTGCAGGCCAGCACTGTCCGGGAAATCAACACCGGCTATGCCGCCCACATTCTGGGGCGCACTGCCGCCATGAATCCGGAAGAGTGGGAGAGCTTCAAAGATCAGGGCTATGCCATGGATGCCTTTGTGGGCAAGGACGGGCTGGAAAAAGCCTTCGAGAAGGAGCTTCACGGCACCGACGGCATTCTGCGGACCACGGTAGACCGTTCGGGCAACATCATTGCCCAGTATTATGCCGTGGAGCCCAAGGCCGGCTCCAATGTGGAAACGACCATAGACATCAACTACCAGATGGTCGCAGAGGAAACCCTCAAGAGCTATATCGAAGATCTCCATGAGAACGGCGTCGGGACCAAGAACGAAGGCAAGGACGCCGAGGGCGGCGCAGTGGTTATGCTGGATGTCAGGACCGGCGAGGTGCTGGCCTGCGCCTCCTACCCCAGCTTTAACCTTTCCACCTTCTCCCAGGACTATGACGAGCTTGTGAAAGCCCCCCACTCCCCCATGCTGAACCGGGCTCTGATGCAGGCCTATCCCCCAGGCTCCACCTACAAGATGTGTACCGCCATCGCCGCTTTGAACGACGGCATCATCTCCGCCAACACGACGGTGGAGGATAAGGGCATCTACGATTACTACAAAGACTACCAGCCTGCCTGCTACCTCTATACCGCCAGCGGTCTGACCCACGGTGTTGTCAACTGTGCCGAGGCTCTGGCCGTATCCTGCAACTGCTTCTTCTACGAGGTGGGGCGGCTCACGGGCTGCGAGCGGATGGATCGAACCGCCAAGGCTCTGGGCTTAGGGGAGCCTACCGGCGTGGAGCTCTCCGAAACAAAGGGCTGGCGCGCCAACAAGGAAACCAAAAAAATTCTCTATTCCTCCGACCCCAGTATGCAGGTATTCACCGACGGCGACGTGATTTCCATGGCCATCGGTCAGTCTGAAAACCGATTCTCTCCCATGCAGCTTGCAGTCTATACGGCGGCCCTGGCAAACCACGGTGTCCGCTACAAGGCAAGCTTCCTCAACCGCATTATTTCCGCGGACTATCAGCAGCTTCTGTATGAATCCAAGCCGACTGTGGCCTCGTCCCTGTCCATCACACCGGAGGCTCTGGAGGTCTATACCAGCGGAATGCGGATGGCCGTGACTGCCGAAAACGGCACGGCCCACAAGGCCTTTGAGAACTATTCCGTTCCGGTCTGCGCCAAAACCGGCACCGCCCAGCACGGCTCCCCCGGCTCCGACCACGCCTCCTTTGTCTGCTACGCGCCTGCCGATCAGCCCCAGGTCGCCATTGCAGTCTACGTCGAAAAGGGCGCCCAGGGCGGCAGTCTCGGCAAAATCGCCAGATCGCTGCTGGAGGTGTATTTCGCCACCACCTCCCAAAACGACACCGTAAAGCCGGAAAACCAACTGGAGTAATGACGGCGACCGCCCTCGCTTTGCGGCGCATACCCGGATTGTGCAGCGTTGCCCTCAAAAACGAATCCAGCGCAGGAAAACATTGGATGCTTTCCTGCGCTGGATTCGTCTAATACTAATACGAACACGAAAGCCGACAGCGCCCTCTGGGGGAGGTCTCTGCGGTCAAAAGCTTCTTTCGGACTTCCTCGGGCTGCGCTTCTTATCCTTCCATAAGCAGCCGCAGCTTTCCGTCCTGGCTGATGGATAGCTTCATGGTTTTTATGTACCGATCATAAAACTGCTGCCGCTCCTTCGGGGTCATCTGAACCCAGGTATTGCGGATTACATCGTTCAGCAGATCGTTGACATTGACATTCAGCGCGGCATCCAGTCTGGTACGCATTTCGTTAAGAAGCGTTGTCGTTTTAATCGCGTAGCTGGCATTGGTACAGAAATCGTCCAGAAAGCAGTAGACAATCTCCCGCTGCTCCAGGGCGTTGAGAATCTCCGCGCCGCATTTCCTGCGCTCCACCATGACCAGAAAGTCAATATCCGCAAGGGTCTGGATCAGAGCCCAGTAGTCGCTATCGCTGGAGACCAGAATCACAGAGTCCACATTGTTGGTGTAGACCTCCTTGCAGGTGCGGGTGGCAAGGGTCATATCCACCTGGGATTTCCTTTCGTTGAGCCGCAGCACCGTCACATGCTCCACCGGGAAATCACCGGCCTGGGCCAGAATGCCCCAGCTGGCCGTCGTATACTCACTGTCAAAGAGCAGTATCTTTGCGATTTTTGCCTTAGAGCTTGGAGAAAGGCCGCTGAGGGCCGCCGCCAGCTTGACGGGATCGGAATTTTCGCAGTCCACCACCATGATGGCTCTGGCGCTTTCCGCCAGAAAATTATAGATGTCCGTCTTGGTGATGTTGCCCGCGTCCCGGACAAGACTGATGTTTTCAAAGCAGTCCTCCCAGCACTCATAGAGCAGTGTCACAAACTTTTCATCACAGTGCAGAATGTTGCCGTTTTCGCCCCCCTGCCAGTTGATATAGCACTGAAAGGGATATTTGTTTCGGTTTTTACTATACTCAATGCCCGCCGACTTAACGCCAGCGGCTTTTGTTCCACCGGGCATCAGGAACAAATCCCGCAGATATTTCCAGTCGATCCATTCCGGAAACAGGGCTTGCACGGCGTTGATTCGGTTGCTGAGCTCCCGGTTGATTGAAATAATATAGTCGTCTGCATCCGGCCTGCCCTTGTAAATGGAAACACCGTCCTGAGCAAGCTGATTGACAGAATCTGTCGGAATCAGGTTTGGAACGCTTCCGATGTTTTTAATATCATAGTGAAATTTATTTTGTATGGCTGCATAATTTTTTTCAAAGGCTGTTCGGATTCGGCACAGATTGCGAATAATTCTTGCATTTTTGTTCTTCTCCAGATTTTCAAATATGGTTTTATCCAGCTTATGCTCCCCCGGCGGGGCAAAATTTTGTTTTTCGACGCCGATGAGGTAGCCGACGATTGATACAATATGGTAGGTTGGGTTTCTGTAATTGGTAAAGGCTTGTGCCGACGGTTCATGGGGCGGCTTTTTTGTTTGAACGCTTTCAGTTGCTCCGGTGTCCATGGTTGCTTACTCCTTTCTTTGATAATGTCATGTGGCGGTTTTTATTTCAAAGGATATTTATGGGGGACTGTATCAGAAGGGCAGCAGGGGGGCGCTCCCGTCGTCCTCAGCCTCCTCGATGGCACGAATCTCAGCGTCATAGGCATAGCTCTCGTTGACCCGGACGTTTACCACATCTCCCACCCGGGAGCCTAAAACCGCCTTGCCCAGAGGACTTTCCAGGGAAATCAAGCCCGCACTGGGATTAGTACGGACCGTAGAGACCACCTGAATTACCATTTCCTCTTCGTCCTCCGGCAGCCAGAGCGTCACCCGGTCATAGAGCTTTGCTCCGCCGCTGTGACCGGCGCCGTCGTCTATGATGTTTGCGGTTTTAATCATGTTTTCGAGATAGCGCATTCGGGAATCATTTCTTCTCTGGGCATCCTTGGCCGCTTTGTACTCATAGTTTTCGCTCAGGTCCCCGAAGGCCCGGGTGCGTTTAACCTCCTCCATAATCTGGGGGCGAATGTGGAGGGTGCGATCCTCCAGCTCCTTTTTCATCAGTTCAATATCCTGTTTGGTCAGCTTGTCATGCATGCCTTGTGTCTCCTGTCCTTCCGTAGCGTTTTGTCAGTTTGAATATTTCGGCAGCCAAAGCCCCGTCGGGCAATTCGGTCAGTCGCCAGCTCCAGTTTCGGGGGCTGAGCTCCCCGGGGGCATTCATTCGGGCCTCCCCCCCCAGCTCCAGCCAGTCCTGCAGTTGGGCGATAAAGATGCGGGAAACAGAGCTCAGCCCCCCTCGGAGCATCCCCCGGACAAAGCCCTCAGCCTCGTTCAGCCCCAGATAGTCCGCAGCCCGGCGGACCGTATCCCCCGATTCCTCCGCCAGCCATTGGGCAAGGGTCGAATTGTCATGCGTTCCGGTGTAGCAGACGGAGTTTTCGGTATGGTTGTGGGGCAGATAGGCGCTGTCCTCCCCGTAGAAGGCAAATTCCAGCACCTTCATCCCCGGCAGGCCGGAATCTCTCAGCAGCTTTTCCACCTTCGGGGTCAGATACCCGAGATCCTCCGCGATGAACTCCAACTCCGGGACAGCCCTTCGCAGCGCCTCAATCAGCTCCAGGCCCGGTCCCTTCTGCCACTGTCCGTTCCGGGCCGTGGTCTCGCCGTAGGGAACGGCCCAATAGCTCTCCAGCCCCCGGAAGTGATCGATGCGCAGCACGTCAAAGCAACGGGCCGCGGCCCGAACCCGCTGCACCCACCAGGCAAAGCCGCTCTGCTTATGGCGCTCCCAGGCATAGAGCGGATTGCCCCAGAGCTGCCCGTCCTCAGTGAAGCCGTCCGGGGGACAGCCCGCCACCGCAAGGGGGCGGCGGGCATCGTCGAGTTGAAAGAGCTCCGGGTGCAGCCAAAGCTCCACGGAATCCATGGGCACATAGATCGGGATGTCCCCGATGATCCGAATCCCCTGCTGACCCGCGTAGGCACGAAGCCGAGCCCACTGCGCATAAAACAGGTATTGGCCGAAGGCGATGCAGGAAATCTCCTCCCGCAGCTCCTCTCGCGCCCGTTCCAGCGCCGCAGGCTCCCGCCGCGCCACCGCCTCGGGCCAATGAATCCAGCTCTGCATTTCATAGCGGCCCTTGAGGGCCATGAAGAGGGCGTAGTCCTCCACCCAGGGATTCTCCTGCCGAAAGGCCGCAAAAGCCCCGGCACGGGCCTCTTTCCCCCGCTGATAGGCCCGTGCCAGCAGCGCCGGCCGCTGCCGGTAGAGGGCGCCGTAATCCACCCGCCCCGCTTCAGCACAGCCTTGCTCCTGTAGCTCCCGGTAATCCAGCAGCCCTTCCTCTGCCAGCGTATCCAAATCAATGAAATAGGGATTTCCGGCGTGGATGGAGCCGCTCTGATAGGGACTGTCTCCGAAGCCGGTGGGTCCGATGGGCAAAATCTGCCAGTAGCGCTGCCCCGCAGCCTTCAAAAAATCCACGAACTGATACGCCGCCCTGCCCAAAGACCCAATGCCGTAGGGTCCGGGCAGGGAAGAAATGTGCAGTAAGATTCCGCTTGCCCGCTCCATCTGCTCACCGCCCACCGAATCAACATTCTTTATCATATTATAGTCCTTTTTATTCCAAATAGCAACAATATTAAGGAAAATTAAATACAAAATAATAAATAAAAATCCGGCCAAACCGGCAGAAGGGGGGAGGGCGGGATTCCCCGCTGCAGACGGCCAGCTCCGGCGGCGGACTATGATACGGACCCCCCATAGAACCCTTTAAGCTGTTCGGCAAAGCCCCTGTCATGCTTTGTCGTCCCGGCCGGACGTCAGTCTGCCTGCGTCCTCCGCCTCCTCCGGCGCAATTTCCTTCGGTACCTTTTCCAATCTTTCTATGGCAGCTTCGTGCAACAAAATCCGGCAATTTGCCCCCCGCTTTTCGGACTTGTTTTGCCGCGACAAATGAACAGATTATGAATTCTTCAAATTGTACTTGACTTTTTCGGAACAAGGGTGTAATATGGCTTTAGCACTCAGAGGAATGGAGTGCTAACACAGGAGGAGGCGTCCCGATGGAGCTAACAGAACGGCAAAAACAAATTCTGCGGGCTGTTGTGGATATTTACATCTCCACCGCCGAGCCCGTCGGTTCCAAGGCCATCGCGGCTCTGCCCGACGTGAGCTTCTCCTCCGCCACGATTCGCAACGAAATGGCGGAGCTGACCCAGTTGGGTCTTCTGGAGCAGCCCCACACCTCCGCCGGGCGGATCCCCTCTCCCGCGGGCTACCGGCTCTACATCGACGAGCTCATGCAGGACTACCGTCTGAGCCTTGACGAAACCCGGAGTCTCAACGAAGCCCTGGAGCTGAAAAGCCAGGAATTCGACAAAATGATGTCCCAGGTGGGCAAGCTGGTTTCAAAAATGACCAACCTCCCCGCCTACACCGTAGCCTCCCGCCGCAGCGAGGCCGTGGCCAAACACTTCGACCTGATTATGGCGGGACCCGGCAGCATCATTTTGGTACTGATGCTCTCCGGCGAGGTGGTCAAAAACAAGCTGGTAAAGCTGCCTGTCAATGTCTCTGAGGCGGAACTGAAGCTGCTCTCCGCGGTGCTCAATGCCAGCCTGACAGATCTGACCGCTGATGAGATTAGCGGGGAGCTGCTGGAAAAGATCTCCCGCTCCGCTGGTTCGGCGGCTCCGCTGGTGCCTCTGGTGATGGACTTCACGCTGGAATCTCTGCGGCAGCAGCACGGGGACGTCCACCTGACGGGTCAAATGCGACTGCTGGGGCAGCCTGAGTACCGGGACGCAGCGGAGAAGGCCCAGGAGGTCTTTGAAACGCTGGACGAGGATATGCTCTCCAATCTGCCTGCGGTACTGCCCAGGGACGGGCCGGTGCAGTTCCTGGTGGGGCCGGAAAACGTGGCCAAGGAGCTGAAGGACACCTCCGTCGTTATGATGCGCTTCGACATCGGCGACGGGATGCAGGGAACCATCGGCGTGGTAGGTCCGACCCGGATGGAATATGCGAAGATCACCGCAAAGCTCGGTTATTTTGCGGAAAATCTGGGCAGGATGTTTCAGAAAACAAATCCGAATCTCCCTCCGAAACTGCCTGATGGCAGCGAGAATGAGGAATAAATCGCAAAGGAATGAACCATGATGTCCAAAAAAAACAAAGAAACCAGGCAGCCGGAGGAACAGGCTGATTTAGCAGCCGTGGAGGCCCTTTCGGATCTGGATCCGAAGGTGGAAGCTCCCGCAGAGACGCCTGCGGAGGAAGCAGTCTCCGGAGAATCCGAGCTGGAGCTGACCCGGAAGGCCCTGGCAGAGGAGCACGATAAATATCTGCGGCTGGCGGCGGAATACGACAACTTCCGCAAGCGCAGCATAAAGGAAAAGGACGCCCGTTACACCGACGCAAAGGCCGACACCGTGGGCAAGTTCCTGCCTGTCTATGACGATCTTGAACGGGCTTTGTCCAACGAGACCAGCGACGAAGCCTACAAGAAGGGCGTGGAGCTCATTATGACCGAGCTCAGGAAGATTATGAGCGGCC
The DNA here is from genome assembly GCA_017612935.1 of Oscillospiraceae bacterium. GTDB lineage: Bacteria > Bacillota > Clostridia > Oscillospirales > Oscillospiraceae > JAFRPC01. The sequence goes on along the minus strand of JAGAEW010000121.1, from coordinate 738 downwards.
TGGGCGTGGAGGAATTCGGCACTGTCGGAGACCCCTTCGACCCCAATGCCCACAATGCAGTCATGCACATAGAAAACGAGGAGCTGGGCGAAAACGTCATTGCTCAGGTCTTCCAGCGGGGCTTCCGCATGGGCGAAAAGGTCATCCGGCACGCAGTCGTGCAGGTGGCAAATTAAGGCAGCGCCCTGCGGCGCACGGCACAGACCCCACCTGCTTTTACTTTGTAAACTATTTTCTTAATATATCAGGAGGAAACAACAATGAGTAAGATTATCGGCATTGATCTCGGCACGACCAATTCCTGCGTGGCCGTCATGGAAGGCGGCGAATCCGTCGTCATCGCCAACGCAGAGGGCAGCCGTACCACCCCGTCTGTGGTGGCCTTCTCCAAGACCGGCGAGCGTATGGTGGGCCAGATTGCAAAGCGCCAGGCCGTCACCAACGCGGACCGCACCATCGCCTCCATCAAGCGCCACATGGGCGAGAGCTATAAGGTCAGCATCGACGACAAGAACTACACCCCCCAGGAAATCAGCGCCATGATTCTCCAGAAGCTGAAGGCGGACGCCGAGGCTTATCTGGGCGGTCCCGTCTCTGAGGCCGTCATCACTGTCCCTGCCTACTTCAACGACGCCCAGCGTCAGGCCACCAAGAACGCCGGCAAGATTGCCGGTCTTGAGGTCAAGCGTATCATCAACGAGCGCACCGCAGCCGCTCTGGCCTACGGCGTGGTCTAGG
>JAGAEW010000120.1 GCA_017612935.1 Oscillospiraceae bacterium | reverse complement strand
GTGCCGGGGCTGGAGCAGGCGGAAATCATGCGGCCCGCCTACGCCATTGAGTACGACTGCATCGATCCCACGGAGCTGCTGCCGACGCTGGAATGCAAGAAGATTTCCGGCCTCTACGGGGCGGGGCAGTTCAACGGTTCCTCCGGCTATGAGGAAGCGGCGGTTCAGGGCTTCGTGGCCGGGGTCAATGCGGCCCTGAAGCTCAAGGGGGAGGAGCCCCTGATTATAAAGCGTTCAGACGGCTATATCGGCGCCCTGATCGACGATTTGGTGACAAAGGGGACGGAGGAACCCTATCGGATTATGACTTCCCGCAGCGAATACCGGCTCTTGCACCGGCAGGACAACGCGGATCAGCGCTTGAGCCCCATCGGCCATCGCATCGGCCTGATTTCCGACGAACGGCTGGCTGCCGTGGAGGAAAAATATGCCGCCGTCGCCCGGGAAATCAAACGATTGGAGCACAGCGGCGTTGCGGCCTCGGCGGAATTGAACGCCTTTCTGACGGAAAGGGGCTCCTCGCCGGTGGATAGCTCCGCCCGCTTGGCGGATCTGGTGCGCCGCCCGGAGCTGGGCTATGATTTGACGGCCCGCTTCGACCCGGAGCGCCCGCCCCTGCCCCGGGCAGTCCGGGAGCAGGTGGAAATCCAACTCAAATACGCGGGCTACATCGCCCGGCAGGAGCGGCAGGTGGAGGAATTTCGCCGGGCAGAGTCCCGGAAGCTCCCGGAACGCATTGACTATGACGCCATCCCGGCTCTGAAGGCAGAGGCCCGGGAAAAGCTCTCCCGCATTCGCCCTGTCAGCATCGGACAGGCCTCCAGAATTTCCGGTGTCAGCCCCGCTGATATTGCGGTGCTGCTGGTGTATCTGGAGCAGAACAAGAGCAGGCAATAGGAAATGGAGGGAACGGCATGGACAGCAATGCGGTCAAGCTTCGAAAAGCAAATCCCGAGGACGGAAGAGGCTGGTATACCTTAGTCAATCGGGTCTGGAGAAACGCCTATCGTCATATTTTCCCGGAGGAAGTGTTTCTGGAGAAGGAAAATAAGCTGGAAACAAAAATAGCCTCCTTCAAAGACTGGGGAAAAAATGATTCTGAGAGTATCACCTACGTCGCGGAATATGACGGAAACATCATTGGAATCATGTGCGGGGCGATTCGTTCCCGCTGTGAGCCCTTTTGTTCCGAATACGCCGATTTGGAGGCGCTGTACGTGGACCCGGCGTTTCAAGGTCGCGGAATCGGAAGCTCCTTCCGAACCATCTTTGAGGAATGGGCCGGCAGAAATGGAGCCGCCCAATATGTGATTGGCGTGCTGAAGGAGAACCAGAAAGCCCGAGGGGTCTACGAAGCCTGGGGCGGCAAGCTTTCAGAACATGAAAAAGCCTTTGTAAAATTCAATGTTGCATATCCGGAGCTGTTTTATACCTTCCGTTTGTAACGCAGGCCGGATTCTGAGGACGATCGCCTGCGTGACGGCTCCATTCTGCCCCTGCAGGGGCATCCGTGCCTTCCGGGAAAAATTGAAATATGGAGGAATCACACCATGATTAAACGCAGACAGGAAATGACGGTTGAACCCCGTTTTGAGGTGAAGGGCGGGAAGGGAGCCTACAACTCCACCCACATCTTTCGCGCCGCGGAGCTGGACAAGGTCAATCTTTTCGCCGTGAATACCCTGCCCCCCGGCAGCTCCATCGGCGTCCACCCCCATAGCACGGAGGGAGAGGCCTATGTGATTTTGCAGGGGCAGGCCACCGTTACCGAGGACGGGCAGGACTTCCTCCTGAATCCCGGCGACGCGGAGTACTGCACCGGCGGCCACAGCCACGGCATTGCCAACGATTCCGAGGAGCCGCTGGTGTTTCTGGCAATCATCATCAAATAAGCGCGGGGCTATGAGATTTCAAAAGGTTTATCTGGAGATCACCAATGTCTGCAACCGGAGCTGCGCCTTCTGCCCCCAAAGCTCCAGAGCGCCCCGCTTTCTGGAAGAAGGGGAATTTGTCTGCCTGCTGGAGAAGCTGCGGCCCTGGACGGACTATCTCTACTTTCACCTGATGGGGGAGCCGCTGCTGCATCCGAAGCTGGGGCGCTTTCTGGCCTTAGCGGGGGAGGCGGGCTTCCGGGTGATCCTGACCACCAACGGCACGCTGCTGGCCCGGGCGGAGCCGCTGCTGCTGGCAGCCCCGGCTTTGCACAAGGTCAATCTGTCCCTTCACTCCTTTGAGGCCAACGAGGGCGGAGAAATGGAGGCTTATGTAAACAGCTGTGGGGCCTTTGCAGCCCGGGCGGCGGAGCGGGGGATTCTGGTGAACCTCCGGCTCTGGAACGGGGACAGCGCCGTGCGCAGCGGCTGGAACGCCGAGAACGCTCGGATTCTCGCCCTGCTGGAGGCACAGTTCCCCCCGCCCTGGAGGCCGAGCCGCAGCGGGTCGAAGCTGGCGGAGCGGGTGTATCTGGACCGGGCGGAGATTTTCGACTGGCCGGACCCGGCGGCAGAATTCCGGAATGAGAAGCATTCCTGCTACGGACTGCGGGATCAGATCGGCGTGCTCTGCGACGGAACGGTGGTTCCCTGCTGTCTGGATCGGGATGGGACCCTGGCTCTGGGCAATTTGCTGACCGCAGATCTGGGGGAGATTCTTGCAAGCCCCCGGGCAGAGGCAATTTTGACAGGCTTCCGCCGCGGAGAGGCGGTGGAAGAATTATGTAAACGATGCGGCTATGCAAACCGCTTTCAATAAAGCATCAAGCAGGGAGGCGTGAACATGAATGAAACAATGCGGGCTGCGATGCGGCGGATGCAGCAGCTTCGAAAAGATGGCTGCGTGATGAGCTCGGAAGCCCTGATCGAACGGGTGCTGCCCCGTCGGGATCGGAACGCCCACAAGGGAGACTTCGGCCGGGTGCTGATTGTGGCCGGAGCGGTGGGCTATACCGGCGCGCCGGTGCTGGCGGCGAATGCCGCCCTCCGGACGGGGGCGGGACTGATTTTCACCGGGGTTCCGGAGGCGGTCTATCCCATCGTCGCCCAGAAGCTGGACGAGCCCATGGTGTTCCCCCTGCCCTGTGACAGGGAGGGGCGCATGGACGTCCGGGCGATTCCGGAGCTGCTGCGGCGGCTGGAGACGGCAGATGCCTGTCTGGTGGGGCCGGGGCTGGGCAGAAGCCCTGCTATTTTGGAAATCGTCCGGGCCGTTCTGGGCCACGCTTCCTGTCCCGTGATTTTGGATGCCGACGGCATAAACTGTCTGGAGGGGCATATAGATATTCTGTCCGAGGCGAAAGCGCCGGTGATCCTGACGCCCCACGACGGGGAGTTCCGCCGTCTGGGGGGAGATCCCGCGCCGGACAAGCGTTATGAGAGCGCCAAGGCTCTGACCCGGAGCTACGGGGTGACGGTTCTGCTGAAGGGACACCGGAGCCTGACCGTGAGCCGGGAGGGGGTCTATCTGAACCCTACGGGGAATCCCGGCATGGCCACGGGAGGCAGC
>JAGAEW010000119.1 GCA_017612935.1 Oscillospiraceae bacterium | reverse complement strand
CCGGTACGGATATAGCGATCCAGCACGGCATAGGTAAAGCCCAGATTGTCCTCGTCGGTTTTGCCGCACAGGCCGTCGATGGGAACCTTGTCCACCAGAACGTCCGGCAGACCCAGATAACGGCCCACCTGCTTGACCTCCTCCACCGTCAAGTGGGACATAGGGCTGAAATCTCCGGCGGCGTCACCGTAGCGGGTGGAATAGCCCACCCAGTCCTCCGAAAGGTTGCAGGTGTTGACCACACGGCCGTTCCGGCTCTGGCTCACGGCGTAGACCGTCGCCATACGGATGCGGGGGGGCAGATTGGTGAGGCTCTGGGCAGAGAGCTCCAGACCCGCGGGCATGGCGTTTCTGACGCTCTCTACCGTGTCTTGGATGTTCACCACATAGTGCTCAATTCCAAGATGCCCGCAGAGCAACTGGGCCATATCAATGTCATGCTGCACGCCGTTGGGCATGAGCACGCCGATGACCCGATCCTTGCCCAGGGCTTCGACACAAAGGGCGGCGGCAACAGAGCTGTCCTTTCCGCCGGAGATGCCCAGCACGGCGTTGCAATCGGGTCCGTTTTCCGCAAAGAAGTCCCGGATCCATTGGACACAGGCTTCTGTGGTTGCTTTTACATCAAACATGGTTCATTCTCCTATGATGTTGATTTGGCAGGAGCGCATGGTTTTCAGCGCAGCTTCGTGCCGTTCCGGGCTGACGCCGGCGCAGCAGGCGGGGTCCACATAGATTTCCCTCTCGTGGAAGCGGGCCTTGAGCAGCAGGGCGTTGGAGATCACACAGATGTCGGTACACAGTCCCACCAGCGTGATATCAAAGTCCTCTTCTGCTGCGGCGTCCTCCAGAAGCTGAGGCAGAATCAGAGAGCCAAAGGTGGGCTTTTCCACTACCACCGCGCCGCGCCCGACCAGTGCGGCAGAAATTTCCGGGGCGAACTGCCAGCCCGCCGTTCCCTTGACGCAGTGGGTTACGGGCAGATGCCGCCCCTCCGCGGATTGGAGATAATCCTCCCCGTGGGTGTCGGCGGTGGCGAAGACGGGGCCGGGAAAGCTGCGGATCTTTTCAACCACCGCTGGGGTGATGGCAAGGGCCTCGGCGGTGCCGAGAGAACCGTCAATGAAGTCGTTTTGCATATCGACGACTACAAGAAAGTGTTTCATTTTCAACACCTCAGTCTAAAAAATCACTTGGAGATACAAAGCGCACCGCCAGCGGCGAGCTGGCGCAGAGGGTCACAAAGGCAGCGGGCAATTCCAACTGCTGAAAGCAGAAGCCATATTGTTCCCAGGGCATCGGGCGGGGGAGAAAGGCGGTCTGATCCAACGCATACAGGATTCCGTCACCTGTGGCCTTTCCATAGGCCTCCTTGCAGGTCCAGAGGGACGCAAAGCGGCGATCCTGCTCCGTTTCGGATTCCACCGCAAGAACCCAGTCCTGCTCCGTCCGGGACAAAACGCGAAACAGCGGGGGGACAGTTCTCCCGGCTCCCTTCCGCCGCAGGGGGCGGGGTTCCTGCGCGTCTACACCGAGGGGGGCTGTATCCAGCCCGCAGGCTACAGTTGTCTTGCAGTGGCTGAGGTTGAAGCAAAGGGTCGGGAAGTCCGGGAAGAAGGGCTTCCCCTTCTTCCCGACTTCCTGCCGGGGCAGCGCCTTTAAGGCGAATTCTGTTTCGAGGGCGCAGCGCAGCAGAAGCTCTGCCAAAACGGAGCAGACCCGGGCCTCTTCGTTTCTCATGGCCCGCACCCGTGCCTGCCGCAGCGGGGAAAGACTGTCGAGACGGGCAAGAACGGCGGCAGGATCTGCCTGCTCTACCTGTTCCATGATCCAAAGCATAGACTGTTCCTCCGGACAACTTGGCTCAGAGCCGGGCTTCCAGCCAGGCGAGCAGCTCTGTTCGTCCCTGCTCCGACATGGGGAAGACCTGGGCTTCTTCGATTTCACTGAGCTCGTAGCAGAGGGGGCCGTGCCAGTATTCCGCCTGAATGGAGCTGGCAGCGTGGTCCACTTCCTTCTGAGTTGCCATCACCACGGTGGGGGTGATTTTGTAGCGAAAGTTGCCGCAGGAGCCAGTGAAAATATTGCCGTTTTCGAAGTGGTGGAAGACGGGAAGGTAGATGATGCTCATTCTGCCATCAGGGCTTCCATTTCGTCCAGCAGCTCACCGAAGAGGGTGAGGGCCTGGTTGACCGGCTCCGGGCTGGACATATCCACACCGGCCCCCTTGAGCAGGTCGATGGGGTCCTTGCTGCAGCCGCCGGAGAGGAAGCCGATGTAGTCCTTGACAGCGGCCTCGCCTTCCTTCAGAATGCGGCGGGACAGGGCAATGGCGGCGGAGTAGCCGGTGGCATACTGGAAGACGTAATAATTATAGTAGAAGTGGGGAATGCGCTCCCACTCGTAAGCAATCTCGTCGTCCAGCACGATGTCGTCACCGAAATACAGATGATTGAGCTTTTTGTATTCCTCGCACATCCGCTCTGCCGTGAGGGCGACGCCCTGCTGGTTGAGCTGACCGAGGATCATTTCGAACTCTGCAAACATGGTCTGGCGGTAGAGGGTGGCGCGGAACTGCTCGAGGAAGTGGTTGATGAGATAGGCCCGCTCTTTTTTGTCGGTGGTTTTGCTCAGCAGGTGCTCCATCAGCAGAGCCTCGTTGCAGGTAGAGGCGACCTCCGCTACGAAGATCACATAGTCTGCATTCAGCGTGGTCTGGTACTTGTTGGAGTGGTAGGAGTGCAGGGCGTGGCCCATTTCATGGGCCAACGTGAACTGGCTGTCGAGGGTGCCGGAGTAGTTGAGCAGCACATAGGGGTGTACAAGCGCGCCGGCGGAGTAGGCGCCGCTGCGCTTGCCGACGTTTTGATACACGTCAATCCAGCGCTTTTCGAAGCCCTCCTTGAGGATTTTCCGGTAGTCCTCACCCATGGGAGCCAGAGACTCATAGACGGTCTGCTTGGCCTGCTCAAAGGGGATCTTGGTATCGGTACCGGGTACCAGCGGGGTGTACAGATCGTAGAAGTGAAGTTCGTCCACCCCCAGCAGCTTCTTGCGCAAACGGGTATAGCGGTGCATCTTGTCAAAATTCTGGTGAACTGCCTCAATCAGATTGTGGTACACCGAGACAGGAACATTGGTATGATCCAGCGCAGCCTCCAGTGCAGACGCATACTTGCGCACGTCGGCGTTGAACTGCAGGCTCTTGACCTGGGCATTGAGCATGGCTGCCACGGAATTTTTGTGGGCAGCCCAGGTCTTGTAGGTGGTTTCAAAGGCGGACCTCCGCAGCACCCGGTCGGAGGACTCCATGCAGGTGATGAAGGTGCCCTGAGACAGGGGATGCTTTTTGCCGTCCTTGTCCACCGCGTCGGGGAAGCTCAGGTCGGCGTCGGCAAACTTGGAGTAGATGTCCTCCGGGGCCTGCATCATCTCGCCCGCCATGGCCATCAGCTTTTCCTGCTCGACGCTGAGCACATGGGCAGCGTGGCGGCGAATGTTGAAGATGTAGCGGCGATAGCGCTCCAGACCGGGTTGCTCGGCGTAGAAACGCTCCATATCGGCCTCGGGGATTGCCATAATCTCGGGGGTTTCGAAGGAGGTGGCGGCGTCGTAGCCTACATAGGCGTTTACTGCCATGCCGTTGAGCTCCTGATACTTGGCCACGCGGGTGTCTTCGTCGTTGCGGCGGGAGGAGTAGTTGAGCAGTTTATTCAGCAGAACGGAGGCCTCCTCCACCTTCTGCATATAGGCCAGCAGAGTTCCGGCGTCTTTGCCGAGCTTGCCGGCAAAGACGGCTACCTCGGCGGACAGGGCTTTCAGCTTCTCCAGGTCCTGCATCCACAGCTCATCAGAGGCATAGAGATCCTCAATCGCCCAGCGGTCCTGCGCAGCAATCTCACTGCGTTCCAAAATTTTCTGTGTTTCTGCCATGTCGGTACATCCTTTCATAGAACAATTCATGGTATTTCCCATGCAGCCATTGTACTCCACTTTTCGCCGTTCGTCAATCCAAAATAATCCTGAATTATTCACGCAGGTACGGAACTGCGCCTGCAAGGTGCCATGTTTGGGCAGGCAGCTACAAAACAGGCAACCCGCCAAGTTTTCCACATAGAAAAGGGTACACTACCCCCTTGGGAGTGCTGAGGCTG
>JAGAEW010000118.1 GCA_017612935.1 Oscillospiraceae bacterium | reverse complement strand
GTGCGTCTGATTCTGACGGGGCTTTTGACCCTGCTCAGTCTGTTCTTTACCCTTTATCTCAGTCAGAACTGGAGCTTTTTGCCCCAGTTTTTCGCCAGCGGAACCACGGTCTATGTGCTCCTGATCCTGCTGCTGGGAATGGTTCTGGTCAATTACAGGCTCTATTTTCTCCAGTGGCGGGGCAAGCATGGGCTGCGGGTGGAGCTGCTGATCGGGATTGCAACGCTTTTTACGGCCCTTGACTGCGTGAACGCGGCAAAAACCCTGCGTGCGCCTTACCCTGTTGTGGTGGGAATTTTGCTGCTGATCGAGCTCTGGGGGAGCTACGACCGGGGGCTCGGGATGCTGACAACCCTCAAGGTGCTGCGGGAGGAAAATCTTGCCGCCGGTGTCAGCGAGGTTCCGGAGATCTCCAAGGGGCAGCGGGGCCTGGTTCGCTCCGAGCCGGATTTGGAGGCCTTTCTGGAAAAGCTGCAGACCCAGAATCTGGTGGACAAGGCCATGAGCATCTATACCCCGATTGCGCTGGCAGTCGGCTTGCTGCTGACCCTGTTTATTACGTTGCAGCTCAAGCAGGATCCCTTCTGGAGCGGTTCTCTTATTTTCCTCGGGAGCGTTCCGGTCATGGGACTGCTGGCCTATCCCCGGCTGTTCTACCAATTAGCGGAACGCCTCAGCGCGGCAAACGCCGCTCTTTGCGGCTATCACGGCGCGGAGGTCTTCGGCGGGGAGCATTCCATCCTGATCGGAGACGAGGATGTGTTCCCCAAGGGAGCACTCTCTCTCAACGGATTTAAGGTCTACAACGGGAATCCGACCTATGTGATTGCGCTGGCGGCGGCGGCCTTCCGCAAATCCGGCAGCGCGCTGGACCCGGTCTTCGAGGACCTGCTTGTGACCCACAACGGGCGACGCTTTCAGGTGGACAACTTCCGCTTCTATGACAGCGGCGGCATCGGGGCCAGCATCCGGCAGGACGTGGTTTTGCTGGGTTCTCTGGAATTCATGCGCCGCATGGGCGTCCACATGGACAGAGGCGTGAAGGTGAAGCAGGCGGTTTATATGTCCCTCAACGGGGAGCTTGCGGCGGTCTTTGCCGTGCGCTATCTGCCTCCGGAGAATCTGTGCAAGGGCCTCTCCGCCATTGCAGGAAACCGGCACTTCAAGGGCATTCTTGTGACAAGAACCTTTTTGGGAACGCCGGGATTCTTCAAGGCAAAATTCGGCATTCCCAGTTCTGCCTTCCTCTATCCCGGCACAATGGAGCGGGTTCGTCTGTCCGAGTCCGAGATCAAACGCTCCGGACCCCAGGGAGCCATTCTGGCCCGGGACAGCTTTTCCGGCTTTGCTCAGGCTGCTGCGGGAGGACGGATGCTCTGCTCGGCTACCCTTGGGGCGGCGATTCTTTCGGTCCTCGGAGGCGCCGGAGGGCTGCTGCTGATGGGAGTTCTGGCGGCTCTGCCGGCCTATGAGACAGCCACGGCCCTGAACGTCGCCTTTTATATCTCAGCCTGGTTGGCTCCGACCCTGCTGCTCACCGCCTGGGGAAGGCATTTCTAAGAATTGACAATTAACAAATGATAATTGACAATTCTGCTCTGATTGTTTATAATGATACAAGTGTGGCTGATTCCCATGCCGCGTTTTGAAATCATCAGAAAGCACCGACAGCGCTTCAGATTGAATCTGTAAACCAGTTGATATTCTGAAAGGAGAAAATCATATATGTACACTGCGAAGGACATCCGCAACATCGCCCTGCTGGGTCACGGCGGCGACGGCAAATCCGCTCTGTGCGAGAGCATGCTGTTCAACACTAAGGTGATTACCCGTCTGGGCAAGCGTGCCGACGGCACTACGGTCTCTGACTTCGACGACGAGGAGAAGAAGAGACAGTATTCGATCAAGACCTCTGTGATCCCCGTGGAATACAACAAGACCAAGCTGAACATTCTGGACAACCCCGGCTACTTTGACTTTGCCGGCGAAGTGGTGCAGTCTCTGCGGGTCGCAGATTCCGGACTGATCCTGGTAACTGCCAAGTCCGGCATCGCGGTCGGCACTGAGAAGGGCTGGCAGGCCCTTGCCGATCGGGAACTGCCTGCTATGTTCTTCGTCTCCAAGCTGGACGAGGAGCACGCCAATTTCTTCGGCACCCTGCAGGCCTTGCGTGATACCTTCGGTGCGTCCGTCGTTCCTCTGACCTTCCCCATCCTCAAGGGTGAGCAGGCGGTCGGCGTCGTGGATCTCATTGAGAAGAAAGCCTACGACGAATCCGGCAAGGAAATCCCCCTGCCCGAGGATGCCGCCGAGAAGATCGAAGCGTACATGATGGAGCTCAACGAGCAGGTCGCGGAAACCGACGAGGCCCTCATGGAGAAATTCTTTGCGGAAGAGCCCTTCACCCCTGAAGAGCTGGCCACCGGCCTCAAGACAGGCATTGCCACCCGCGCCATTACCCCCGTGTTCTGCGGCTGCGCCTACACCGGCCTGGGCATCAACAGCCTGATGTCGAACCTGGTCAAGTACGCGCCCTCTCCTCTGGAGGGCAAGCCCATGGTCACTGTGGATGAAGAGGGCAACGAAGGCGAGTTTAAGCTGGATCCCGCCGGCAGCCCCATGGCCTTTGTGTTCAACACCATGGCGGACCAGTACGGCAAGAACTCCTACTTCAAGGTTATTTCCGGCGACATCGAGGACAGCCTGACCGTTGTGAACGGCCGCACCGGCGACAACGAAAAGCTGGGCAATACCTTCTTCCCCCGCGGCAAGGACAACATCAAGACCGCCAAGGTTGCCTGCGGCGACATCGGCGTGTTCACCAAGCTCGCCTCTGTCCGCACCGGCGATACGCTGGGTCTGGCGGGCAAGGTTGTGAACCTCAAGCCCATGGAGTACGCAGAGCCCTGCTACCGTATGGCCATCTACGCCAAGACCAAGGGCCATG
>JAGAEW010000117.1 GCA_017612935.1 Oscillospiraceae bacterium | reverse complement strand
CTGATGCGGTAAAAGAAGCTCAGGTCCGCGGTGAAGTGTCCGGGATTGTAGGCGATGGGGGCCACGTCTATGTAGACGTGGAGGAGCTCGGCGCTCCTGGCCCGGGCGTTGACTGCGCTTTCCAACGCAGTCTGCCCCGGAGCGGTCAGATAGACCCGCAGATCCTCAATACAGTCCTTGTCGATGCAGGCGTCTTCAATTTGGCTGGTATGGATGCGGACCGGCTCCCGCGGCTCCTGCGCCGGGCATCCGGTGGAATAGCTTTGATCCGGCATAGAATTCCTCCTTGTCTCCGTCCGGTGCAGGATGCCGAAAAGACCGGCAGAGCCGGAAGGGAACATCCGGCCGAACAGAGCTTCATACTCAAAGCAAACGGATTGCTTTCATCCCATAATATGAAAAAATTTGCGCCGCGTGCGAGGAAGTGGATTGTTTTTTCCGCTAAAATGCGTTACAATAATTTCTAAGCGACAGCTGGGATGATTTGGCTTCGCCATGATTTCTCGCTGCGCTCCATGATTTGAATTGCGCCATTATGTCCCGCAGGGCAAATCATGTCCGGTGGACAATTCATGCCGCGCAGCGGCAATTCACGGGCCGTAAGGCGCAATTCATTCAGATCAGCCGAGAGGAGGCGTGCCGCATGATCAGCCGTCTGAATACCCTCGGGCTCAACGGCATTGAGGGCTATCGAATTTCCGTGGAGTGTTTTATCACCAACGGACTGCCGTATTTTGAGATTGTCGGTTTGCCGGATGCCTCCGTGAAGGAGGCCCGGGAGCGGGTTCGTGCCGCCATTAAGACCTCGGGCTTTAAGTTTCCCCCCTCCCGGATTACGGTCAATCTGGCCCCGGCCAATACAAAGAAGAGCGGGACGGTCTATGACCTCCCGATTCTGCTGGGCATTCTGGCCGCCTTCGGCCAGGTGCCGCTGCCGGATGAAAGCCATGCCTTTCTGGGAGAGCTGAGCCTGGAGGGGAAGCTTCGCCCTGTCCCCGGCGTCCTGCCGATGGCGATTGCGGCGGCCAAATGCGGGGTCAAGACCCTCTATGTTCCCGTTCAGAATGCGCCGGAGGCAACTTTGGCGGAGGGCCTGAAGGTGATCCCGGTCTGCTCCGTGGCCCAACTGATTTCCCATCTCCAGGGTGGGCCGATGATCGAGCCCCAGCCGGTTTGGGTTCAGCAGGAACAGCGGCGGGCGATTCCGGACTTCAAGGACGTAATGGGGCAGGAGAATGCCAAGCGGGCGCTGGAGATTGCGGCCGCAGGCGGGCACAACGTCCTGATGATTGGCCCTCCGGGCTCCGGCAAATCCATGCTGGCCAAGCGGCTGCCCTCGATTCTCCCGGATATGACCCGGGCGGAGGCGCTGGAGGTCACGCAGATTCATTCCATCATGGGGCTGGTGGATCCGGAGCACCCGCTGGTGACGGTGCGGCCCTTCCGCAGTCCCCACCACACCGTGACGCCGCCGGGATTGGCGGGGGGCGGCTCTATGCCGCGGCCCGGGGAGATTTCCCTGTCCCACCGGGGCGTGCTGTTTCTCGATGAGCTGCCGGAGTTTCGTAAGGACAGCATGGAGGTCATGCGTCAGCCTCTGGAGGATGGGTTTGTTACGATCACCCGGGCTGCGGCCTCGGAGACTTACCCCTGTCAGTTTATGCTGGTCTGCGCCATGAATCCCTGCCGCTGCGGCTGGTACGGAGACCCCTCCGGGCGCTGCAACTGCTCGGAGCAGTCGGTTCAGAGTTATGTCAGCCGCGTCTCGGGCCCGATGCTGGACCGCATCGATATCATCATTGAGGTTCCCGCCGTGTCCTTTGAGGAGCTGCGGAAGCGCAGGGAAGGGGAGCCCTCCGACGCCATTCGGGGGCGGGTCAATGCTGCCCGGGCCATCCAGCACCGGCGCTTCGCCCACAGCGGAACCAACTCCAACGCCCGGATGAACCCGGAGGAACTGCACAAGCACTGTGGGCTGGACGATGCCTGCGCCGCCCTGATGGAGGAGGCCTTCGAGAGCCTGGGCCTGACGGCCCGCAGCTATGACCGGATTTTGAAGGTGGCCCGCACCATCGCGGATTTAGACGGAGCGGAGCAAATCGAAATCGCCCACTTAGCGGAGGCGATCCAGTACCGCACTTATAAAATCGGAAGGAATTGAAGCAATGAACGAAATCTTTTTACTGAAATTAGGCGAAATTGTCCTCAAGGGGGCCAACAAGAAGCAGTTTGAAAACAAGCTGCGCTCGAACGTGGCCCGGCGGATGCGACCCTTCGGAGATTTTAAGGTGACAATTCTCCAATCCACCGTCTACGTGGAGCCGGAAAACGAGCTTTGCGACCTGGAAGGGGCCTGGGATGCCTGCCACACTGTCTTTGGCGCGGTGTCCCTCTGCCGCTGCCGCCCCTGTGAGAAGAACGAAGACGCCATCTTCCGGGCCATCGTGAACTACCTGGGAGATGAGCTTTCCGCCGCCGCCTCCTTCAAGGTGGAATCCAAGCGCTCCGACAAGCGCTTCCACCTGAACTCCATCCAGCTTTCTCAGGAAATCGGCGGCCGTCTTGCGGAGGCCTTCCCCCAGCTTCGGGTGGACGTACACCACCCGGACTACACGGTGTATGTAGAGGTTCGGGACTACGCAGCCTATGTTCACGGTCCCGCCGAGGCCGGGGCAGGCGGCCTGCCCACCGGCGTCGGCGGACGGGCTACGGTTCTGCTCTCGGGGGGCATTGACTCTCCCGTGGCTGGCTATATGATCGCAAAGCGGGGCGTGGAGCTGGAGGCGATCCACTTCTTCTCTTATCCCTACACCTCCGAGCTGGCCAAGGACAAGGTGCTGGAGCTGGCCCGCCGTATGGCCCGATACTGCGGCAGAATGACCGTCAACGTGGTGGGCTTCACTGAGATTCAGGAGGCTATCCGGGACAAGTGCCCCGAGGAATATTTCACCATTATCATGCGTAGATTTATGATGCGGATTGCCGAGCGGATCGCCCGGGAGCACGGCTGCGAATGTCTTGTCACCGGAGAAAACCTGGGGCAGGTCGCCTCCCAGACTATGCAGGCCATGGCAGTGACCCACGCCGTGGTGGAGATGCCGGTTTTTCATCCGCTGATCGGTATGGACAAGGAGGAAATCGTTACAGTTGCCCGCCGCATCGACACACTGGGGACCTCTATTTTGCCCTATGAGGACTGCTGTACCGTCTTCACCCCCAAGCACCCCAAGACCAAGCCCAGACTGTCGGAGGCGGAGCAGATCGAAACGAAGCTGGACGTGGAGGGCCTGATTGCCCGGGCGCTGGAGAACACCGAGCTGGTCAAGATCCGCTATCCGGGTTAAAAAGTCTCTTTTGACGCGGTACACAAACAGAAGGAGGAAACGATATGATGATGCCCCATAAAATCACGCAAATTGAGCTGTTGGTGCAGAGATTGAAGGCACTGCAAAAAACCATTGCCACTGCCGAATCCTGCACCGGAGGCTTTCTGAGCAAGTCCCTCACTGATTTTTCCGGCAGCTCTGCCGTCTACCCCGGCGGGATCATCAGCTATTGCAACCGGGTTAAGCATGAACTGCTGGGGGTCGATCAGGATCTGCTGGATCGCTTTGGCCCCGTCTCCGAGGCTGTGGCCCGGCAAATGGCGGAAAAGGTCCGCCTTGTGATCGGCGCGGACTTCGGTGTGGGCATTACCGGAATTGCCGGACCCAACTCCGACGAATCGGGGCTGCCGGTGGGGCTGGTGTACCTGGCGGCCTCCGACGGGCAGCGAACCCTGGTGCGGGAATGCCGGTTTGACGGGGATCGCAACGCCATCCGCGCCCGGGCGGCAGAGGCGGCAGCGGATCTGACGTTTGAGCTGCTGCGGTAGTTCCGGCAGGCGCGCAACAAGAGAAATCCAGCTTTTCGAATGTGCACGGCCTGCGTGAGCAAGCAATTCCTGCCGGAGCAGACGGATTATGCAGTACCCTGCTGCTTGAAACCCGATGGAAAGGCTGTCTCTATGAAAAAACTGTTGCCTGTTTTGACCCTCTTGTGGCTGGCGCTGCTGCTGCGCCTCACAGTCTTCCGCCCCGGCTGCTTTCATCACGGTCTGTTTTCCGGCCGGGTGGAGCTGGACGCCTTTGCCTACTATTTCAAGCTGGCTCGAATCGGCTATTGGCGCTATTTCACCTATCTCTTTGTGGGGAATCTGATTTGGTTTGTCCCCGCCGGGATTCTCATCCGACTCCGGGGCGGAAGGCTGTGGCAGGCGGCGCTGGCGGGCTTCTGCCTGTCCCTGCTGGTGGAGACGGCGCAGTTTGTTCTGGGCTCCGGTGTCACGGAGCTGGACGATCTGATTCTCAATACCTGCGGCGTCCTGCTCGGCTATGGAATGAGCGGCCCGTTTGTGGGGGCAAGGGCGGCGTGTGCGCCATCTTTTGAGAAAAAATCCATTTTCCCTATTGACAAAAAACCACATGATATAGATAATAAGAAGGGGCAATTCCCCAATATTTCGAGAAAGAAACGGAGGAATTCCAATGGCAGAAAACAAAACGACCAAAGCTGAGGCGGCGCCCAAAAAGGTGACGCAGAGCGCAAAAAAGGCGGAGCCTGCCGTCAAAAAGGCGGCGCAGACCATTAAAAAACCCCAGACCATTGCGGTTACAAGCCCCACCGGCGGCAGTACCGTAGGGCTTCGCATCGGGGCTGTCGCCCTCTGGCTGCTGGCCCTGATTTGTGAAGCCTTTGCTGTCATGGCGCTGCTGGAGTATTTCTTCCCGCCCTTTGGAATGAGCCCCATGGCCTTCCTGATCGGCATGATCGTTCTGGATCTGGCCTTTACGATCCTGGCAGCCCAGCTCTGGAAGAAGGCAAACCACATCAAGCCCATGAGCGAGAAGCGCGGCAAGCTGCTGTTCTATCTCTGGAACGAGCTGGGCGTGATTATGGCCTGTATCTGCTTCCTTCCCCTGATCGTGCTCCTGCTGAAGAACGACAAGCTGGATAAGAAGACCAAGGCCATCGCCACGGTTTGCGCCATGATTGCCCTGCTGATCTCCGGTACGGTGTCTGCGGACTGGAATCCCATTACTGCCGAGCAGAAGGAAGAGGCGGAGGCCCAGATCACCACCAACGTCTATTGGACCCAGTTCGGCCACAAGTACCATTTGAAGTGGAGTGCAGACGGGGATGAAGAGAGCTGCTGCACCTATTTGCGGGGCAAGGAGCCCTATGAGGGCACCGTGACCCAGGCCATTGAGGCCGGCCGCACCTCCATCTGCGCCTACTGCGCCGCCCACTACGCAGCCGAGATGGGTCTGGAGTTGGAGGATTTGAACGTCGAAGACCGGGATACCGCGGAGCAGCCCGGGCTTAACATCAAGCCCGGAACCCAGAACGATACACAGTCAAATACGGAGGATGAATAAGATGAGCTTTGATTTGAATTCCATTGGCGCTTTGATTTCCGGCGACGGTCTGGACGCCCTGTGCAAGCGGGTCAACGTGAACAAAGAAGATGCCGCCAAGGTTCTCTCCACCGGCATTCCCGCCCTGCTGGGCGGAATGCGCCGCAACGCCGGCGACGAGCAGGGCGCTGCCTCTCTGAGCCGGGCCATGTCAGACCACAGCGAGGCAGACCTCTCCAACCTCGGCGCGTTTTTGAAAAACGTCGATCTGGAGGATGGCCAAAAGATTCTCGCCCATGTGCTGGGTAAGGACGAATCCGCAGTGGTGGATGAAATTTCCGGGGCCTCCGGCGTCACAAGAGACAACACCAAATCCATCCTTTCCATGGCCTCTCCGCTGCTGCTGTCGGTTCTCGGCAGTCAGAGCGGCAGCTCCGGCGGTGTGTTGGGGATGCTCGGCGGCCTGCTGGGCGGCGGCGACAGCCAGCCGGAGCAGGCACAGCAGGAGCAGGGCGGCCTGCTGGGTTCCCTTTTGGGCGGCGGTGGCGCGTCCCTGAGCTCCGGCCTGCTCTCCTCTTTGATGGGGGGCTCCGACAACGGCCAGAGCGACCAGCCCCAGCAGCAGGAGGAATCCTCCGGCGGCATTCTGAACAGCATTCTGAATCTGTTCCACTGAGTGCCAGACCTGCAAGCTGTGCGGAGCGATGCGCTGAGAAAAAAGACATCGCTCCGCGTTTCGTCGGCATGGAGCTTTTTGCGCCGGACGTTGAAACCAATGTTCGTTTTACCAAACTGACTGAATGAGGAGCACTACGATGGAGACAATCATTGGCTATGTTCTGTTTTACGCAGTTCCGACTGCGCTGATCCTGTTTGGCCTGTATTCCGTCTTCCTGTTTATAAAAGACGGAAAGAAAGCCAAACGAGAAAACTGCGGCAGAAGCCCGGAGATCATCACAAGATTTGTGTTCGGCATGGCGATTCTGGTCGTTGCAGCTTCGATCGCCTGTTCGATGCTGTTGGATTCTTTGTGGCCGTTTCAGTATGTTCCCCTGATTGCAGTGGGTCTGTATGCGTTGTATGCAGCAGTCCGCTTTGTGAAGGAGCACAGAGCCGCAAAGAGAGAGGGCAGAAGCATGGATCAGAGAACCGTGGCCCTGTTTTCCGCAGCTATCAGCCTTGTGATCCTTGCGGCGGTGATTTACTCCGTCCTGCTGGCGTTGGCTGCTCTTGTGATGTCGGGGATGTAAGGCTATGAGTAATCGAAAATTTAATTGGGCGCTCTTTCTGGTGGTTTTACTTGGCGTGATCCTGACCGTCGCCCACGGGATCTATATCTGCCGAAACTACCCTAATTCTTCGATCATTCAATTTATTGCAAGGGAGCTGTGGCTGTGAAAAAAGGATTTGTCTTAAGCGGCGTTGCGCTTCTGTTCCTTTTGGGAAATGCCTTCCTGTATCTTACCATTACCAGTCGCCTTGCCAACAATTTCAGCGGGTCGGGGCAGATGAAAATGATTGACGTGTCCAGATACCTCCCCTTCGAGGAAGGCTCGACGCTGGCCCGGACAGGCTCCAGCATGAAATTTCGGGCGGAGGAGGATCTGCCGGTGCTGGACGGGGCGGCAGCCCTTGTGCCGGTGTATGCCTCCGTCATTGAAAACTGTTATCCCGCCGGTACGGTTACTTATGAAGGCGGCGTCTTTTCCGACGAGAACTACTACGGGGAGAATTTTGCCCCCGACAGCGTGATGCAGTACCAGAATACAATCCGGGGTTTCAACGCCCTCGTGGACGGGTCTGTGGATCTGTTCTTTACCGCCCACCCCTCCAAGGAGCAAATGCAGGCGGCACAGGAGAAGGGGGTGGAGTTGGAGATCGTCCCCATCGGGCTGGAGGCCTTTGTGTTCTTCGTCAATCAGAAAAACCCCGTCAACGGCCTGAGCACGGAGCAAATCCGCGCCATCTACCGGGGCGAGCTCACAAATTGGCGGGAAGTGGGCGGGCCCTCCAAGCCCATCTATCCCGTAACCAGAGTTGCCGGCTCCGGCAGCCAGACCATGATGGAGAAATTCATGGAGGGCAATATGCTTTCCTCCCGGGATCCCCTGTCGATTTTCGGCGGCGCCATCGGCTACTCCTTCCGCTATTATCTGGCCGGTATGGTTTCCGACGAGCGTGTGAAAATGCTGGCAGTGGACGGGGTGGAGCCGAATGCGGAGAACATCCGAAACGGCAGCTATCCCATCTGCGCCAATTTCTACGTGGTCTACCGCAAGGACAACCAAAACGAAAAGCTCCGTCCATTGGTGGATTGGCTCCTGTCGGAGGAGGGCCAGACCATGATCGAAGCCTGCGGCTATGTGGGCCTGCCCGATTGAACACAATTCCAAACGGCAAGAAAAAGAGCCTGCCAGCGGCAGACTCTTTTTTTACACATTCCGTTATACGCGGCGGGCAATCTCATAGGCCACCCGGAGGCTTTGCAGCCGGGCGTCCTTGGAAAGCCCGGAATCCCGCTGACCTCGCTCCCAGCTTGCCGCGTCCAGATTGTCGGCGCGGTACAGAAAGCTGAACAGCTCGATGCCCGCATCGTTGCAGACTGCCTGACAGGCGGCCAGCTCCATCTCCACGGCAATGCAGCCCTCCTGCCGCCGCAGCTGAATTTCAGTCTGGGTTTCCCGGTAGAAGGCGTCGGTGGTCCAGGTTTTTCCGATCACATAGGGAAGCTGCAATTCCGCCAGAACCTTGCAGACCGTCGGATAATTTGGCAGAGCAATGTAGTCAGAGGGAGGCATATAGTGATAGGACAGCCCCTCGTCCCGGTAGGCGTCGGTTGGCACAATCAGGGCGTTTGCAGGGATGCTTTTGTCCAGAGAGCCACAGGTGCCGAAGATGACGGCCTTGCTGCAGGAATAGATGTGCCCCATTTCCGCCAGCAGCGCGGCGGTGATCGGCGCACCGACGGTGGTTTGACAATCCCGATTTCAGTGCCCCGGAAACGATAAACGGGGTATCTGCAGGAAATGTTGCGGGGACCGTCCTCCGAGATCAGCTCCAGCAGATTGTCTGATAGCAGCGCATCTATGACGCGCTGGGAAAAGGTCACAATAAAGGCGCGAAAACGAATGTCGCTCTTTGGATAGACACTTGCCACTGTGATGACCGGCTGGCTGTTTTCTACATAAGAATCAAGGATTGACATGGGTTTTCTCCTTTCATGGGAGCGGATTTGCCTGGAACAGGCGCTATTCGAGCTGTCCGGCTGCCTGTTCCCATTTTTCCATGAGGGCGGCAAGCTCCGCCTCAGCGGCCTCCTTCTCCGCCGTCAGGCGCAAAAGCTCCTTGTAGTCCGCGGCGGCGGCCAAGAGCTGTTCGTCCAGCGCGGCGACTGCCTGCTCCTGCTTTTCGATCTCCCGCTCCAGACGGCGAAGCTCCTTTTCTAAGGCCTTGCTGTCCGTCTTCTGAGCGGGCTTTTCTTTTTTGGCGGGCTTCTCGGTCTGGGGGATAGGGCGAATCGCGGCGTTTTCCTTCAGACTGCGGTATTTGGCATAGCCGCAGGGGTAGTCGTGAATCACCCCGTCCTCCAGCTCCCAGATTCGGGTGGCGAACTTCTCCACAAAATAGCGGTCGTGGGAGACAAAGAGCAGGGTTCCTTCGTATTCGTCAATGGCGCATTCCACCCATTCCCGGGAGGCGATGTCCAGGTGGTTGGTGGGCTCGTCAAGGATCAGCAGATTGATCTTTTCGTCCATGAGCATACACAGCCGCAGCCGGGACTGTTCACCGCCGGAGAGGGAGCCAACGGTTTTAAAAACGTCCTCGCCCGAGAACAGGAAGGCGCCGAGCCGATCCCGCGCCTGCTGGGGCGTGCAGTTCTTCTCGTAGAGCATGGTGTCGTAGAGACTGCGTTCCGGGTGGTCAAAGTGCATCACCTGGGGCAGATAGGCGGTTTTCACCGTTGGACCAAAGCGGATTCGCCCGGCGTCCACAGGTTCCTCTCCCAGCAGACAGCGCAGGAAGGTGGTCTTGCCGGTGCCGTTGTCTCCCAGAATGGCAATGCGTTCGCCGCCCTCCACGCTTAACTCCACGTCGGAGAACAGCCGCTTGTTCTCAAAGGATTTTTGCATTCCCTTTACCGTGAACACAGAGTCCCCGAAGAATTCCTTTTCTCCGAAGCTGGCCTTCATGGTTTTTTCAGTTTTCGGGCGCTCAGTTTTGCGAATGCGTTCCATGCGGTGCTGCATCGCCATGGCCCGGCGGTAGAGGACGCGGTTATTGATGCCCCAGCCCTTCATCCGCTCTATGGTGTAGCTGAGCTGGTTGATCTTCGCCTGTTCCTGCTGATAGTGCTTCATTTGCAGATTAAAACGAGCCTGCTTTTCCTCCAGATAGAAGGAGAAGTTGCCGTTGTAGTGTTCCGCCTTGCCGTCGTGAATCTCAATGATTCGGTTTACCACCCGGTCCAGGAAGAAACGGTCGTGGGAGATGGTCAGGGTTGTGCCCTTGAACTGCTTGATGTAACCCTCCAGCCACTCCACACTGCGCAGATCCAAATGGTTGGTGGGTTCGTCCAGCAGCAGAATGTCAGTTTTTTCCAGCAGCAGCCGGGCCAGATTGACCCGGGTTTTTTCCCCGCCGGAGAGGGAGGAAAAGAGCTGCTCCCGCATGGAGGCGGGGATGCCCAGACCGTTGCAGATTTTGTCCACGTTCGTGTCCATCTCATAGCCCCCGCCTACCTCGTAGGCGTTGGTGAGCCGGTCGTATTCCGATAAGATGGCATGATCCGCCGAGACGGTCATCTGCCGTTCCAGCTCCTCCATTTTTTTCTTCATGGAGAACAGCTCCCGGTAGGCGGAGCGGAGGACGTTTTCCACCGTGTAGCCTGCGGGATAGACGGGAATCTGGGAAATCAGGCCGAGCTTTCGCCCGGAAGCCACCATAATGGTTCCCTCATCGGGTTCAAGCTCCCCTGTAATCATGCGGAAGAGGGTGGTTTTGCCGCAGCCGTTGCGACCCATAATGCCGACGCATTCGCCGGTCAGAATTTCAAAGGAAAGTCCGTCCAGCAGGATCTCGCCCACCTCGAAGGACTTCTTAATATCTTGTACACTGATTTCAATCATAGTATTTGTTCTATCTCGGTTCTTGGTTGATTTGGAATGGATTTTGTAAAGGATTGTGTCAACGCCTCGATGCTGCCCTGATAATAGAGGCTTTTCCCGCTGGGATTGGTTCCGCCGGGACGCAGCCCCAGCTTTTCCGCAATCCGGGCGGAGCGGGCGTTGTCTTTGGAAATATAGGCGCAGACGGTTTTGACTTCTCCGGGAAGCTGTGCCGGAAGGCAGGAAAGCAGCCGGGGCAGAATGCCGAACCAGAGCTGATCTTCCGGCGCGATCTCAATCTCTTCAATTATCAGCTCGCTTTGACGGAGGGAATACTGGAGATACCCGGCGAGTTGCCCCTCCCGTTCCGCCGCAACAAAGCGCTTGTCGGAAAAATGTGTGCGCTGGTAGGAAAGCCAAAGGGCATAGTCTGCCTCGGAGGGAGCATCCTCCGGGTGGAGCGTCTGCATATTCCGGGCCAGAATGGAAAACATCCGGGGCGCGAGTGCTTCAAAGTCGGAGATCGTGAGTGTATAAACGCGAATCATTTTCAAGTACTCCTTCGTCTGTCTCAGGAATGCCGTTCCCAGGCAAAGCGGTCTTCGTCGAAGTACCCTGTGCCGGCGTTCAGCGCCTCCAGCTCCTGCAGGCAGAGCGGCACAGCGTGGCGGATGAGGGTATCCGCCTGCGCTTCGGTGAAGAAGCGGGTCTTCCCCTGGGGGTTGGCTGTAAAATCCCGTGCCAGCTCCGCCAGAAACGCCTCCGCTTCGAAGCTCCAGTCTTTCCACAGGGGCTCCGCCTCCAGACCCTGCGGAATGCTGACCCGGTTTGTCAGCTTGTATGTTTCAATCACATACCGGTTTGTCAATTCATAATCCAGGTGCAGTTGCGAAACATTCCCCGCCGGTCTGGGGTCATAGCCTACAATCGCGTACATTTCATGGCGGAACAGAATGTCCTGCAGCAGGTGGAGATAATATCCCAGATAGAGGGAGTCGCCCTGCAGCCTGTCCCCGAAGCGGCGGCGAAAGCCGGTGAGATCGTGGGTTTTTCGCTGCCCGTTGCGCAGGTACTTGTTGTAATGGGCGGACTTGTCCGGATGGGCATCCGGCAGCAGGGAGCCGAACAGAAAACGTTCCGGTTCCGGCAGAGGATGGGCCTTGATTATTTCGTTGGCGATGGCGAGGTGGACGATTCTGGATGCCATAGCAGCACTTCCAATCCCTGTCTTGTACAGATGCAGTTCAGCGCCGTCAGCAGGGCGTTGGCGGACAGATGCTCCGGCAGCCCCAACTGCTGCTTCAGCGCCAGCTGTTTTGCCCGGCTGTCCGGTCTGCCGGACAGACCCAGCTCATACAGATCTGTCTTGGTGATGGGCTGCTGCGCCCGGTCGGCTTCGGAATCCGTATCGAGAAATTCCGCTCCGGCATTTCGCAGGGCCCTCAGAAGCGTCTCTGGGTCCATGCCCTCTACCCCCAGCTTGCCCTCCTTGCCGGGGGCGGCCTTGCGCTTTTCCTTCCCGTAGACATCGGGGATATAGGCGTGGAGCAGATATTGGGGGGCAATGGCGCTCTTGATCCGGTTGCGGATCACCAGTCCCGCTCCGTCGGCGTCCGTCAGGACGATCAGCCCTCGCTGCTTTGCCACAGTCCGCAGCAGAGCCATCATGTCCCGATCCTTGAAGATTCCAAAGCCGTTGGTGACGAAAATCGGCGCATCTACGATCTGGGACAGGGTGTTTTTGTCGTATTTGCCCTCCACCACAAGGGCCTGCCTGAGCTTAAGCATGGCGGGCTTCCTCCGCAAGCTCCAACACCAGAAGCTCCAGCACCCGATCCGGGCTGTCGAAGGAGCTTTTGAGCTTCACGTCCGCCTCCAGACAGAGCTCCACCGCCCGGGCGCAAAAGGCCTCTGAAAGCTGCTTGGCGTTGGCGATGGCCTTCTGGGCTGGGTAACTGCTCATACCGCAGAGCCTCATCAGATTCTGCTGCTTTCCTGCCGCCAGCAGACGCTTGGCTGTCAGAATTCGCCGCATCTGGCTGCCAATGGCCCCGAGAATCGGGATGGGCTCCTCCTGCTTTTGCAGCAGAGTCCGCAGCACCTGTAGGGCTGCCTCATAGCGGCCCGCCGCCACGGCATCGGTCAGGTCCCAGATCTCC
The DNA here is from genome assembly GCA_017612935.1 of Oscillospiraceae bacterium. GTDB lineage: Bacteria > Bacillota > Clostridia > Oscillospirales > Oscillospiraceae > JAFRPC01. The sequence continues at coordinate 23,425 of JAGAEW010000117.1, read as the reverse complement.
GCCTCCAAAACAGGCTCCACCAAAAGCGCAATGTGCGCCCGGGTGACGGTTTCATCCTCCACATAGGCGGCAAGCTTGCCGATCTCGGAGAGCAGTGTCGTCATGGCCCCACCGGTCCGGTGGATCAAATACTGGGTATCCTCCGTGGAAATGCGTTTGCCCTGCTGCTTCAGGTGGCGTCCCACCCAGGTACAGAGCTCTCGCTCCGGGGGCTGGGTGAATTCTACCGTTATGGCCTTGTCGAAAATCTCTGCCAGGGCCTTTTTTCTCCGGTCGATCTTAAATTCTACCGTGTCGTAGACCAGTACCACGGTGCAGTAGTCGGGAATGTCCCCGAAAAATTTGGCATAGCCGACGCCATCCTCGCCCATGGCGAAAAAATTCACATCGTCAATTTGCAGCATGGAGCGCGGCGCCATCATGGGAAGGGCCTCCAGACTGTCCAGCACCCCCTGCAGGGAAATGGTGTCGGCGTTGAAGCGGTGATAGTTAAAGGCCTCTGCAAAGTCCTCCACCACAAGCCTGCGGAGCTTGTCCAGATAATATGTCCGCAGATAGGCCTCCTCGCCGTAGAAAACGTAGAGTCTCGCGGGGCTGTTCAGCTTGAGATCGGATTGCAACCGATCCAGATTGGTTTCGGCCATGGGTTCACCGTCCTATTTCCAGATTGCCGCACTGATCCGTGCGATAGATTGCGGCGCCGCAGGCCTCCAGCCGCTTCAGCGCCTTTTCGCTGGGCAGGCCGTAGTTGCTGTTGCGCCCCACACTGATGAAAACCGTGTCCGGGCGGATTGTCTGCAGCAGCTCCTCCGAGGAGGAGCGGGCGGAGCCGTGATGCCCTGCAATATAGAGCTCTACGTGGGGCAGCGCATGGCGTTCCAGCAGCGCACGCTCGGCTTTTACGTCCAAATCACCGCTTATCAGCATATCATATTCTCCTATGGAAAACAAGATGGAAACGCAGGCCGCATTGTCATTTTCTTCCGAAACCGGCGCAAAGAGACGGAGCGCTCCACCGCTCAGGGGGATTGTCACATCTTCTCCCACGGACTGCGGCAGGGTACCCCACCGCAGGGCAGAGGCTTCCAGCTCTGCCCGTTGCTCCGGCTTGAAGGGTACCTCCGGCAAATACACAGTGCTCGTGGGCATCAATTCCAGCAGGGTCGTCACGCCGCTGATGTGGTCGCTGTCGTAATGGGTCAGAATCAGCGCGTCGATCCGCTGGATTCCGTGCTGACGCAGCCAGAGGGCAGCCTCCGTCCCGACGGAGCTGCCGCCCGAGCCGCCGCAGTCTACCACGGCGGTATACTCCGGCGTCAGAATGCACACGCACTGGCCCTGTCCCACGTCAAGGGCGGCCAGCGTAAAGCTGGAACAGGCTGCGCTGCGCTGCTGAAACCAGACTGCCAGAAACAGTGCTGCAAATACCGTAGCAATCGGGCGCAGGACCCGTTTCTCCCGCGCATACAGGGCCAGCAGAAGCAGAGCGTAGAGGAACAGGAGGAAGGCAATTCCGTAGAAGTCCATGGACAGACGACTTCCCGGCAGGCGGGAGACCAGACGGCAGAGATCAAATATGGCCCGTACGGGGAAGGCCAGCAGCGATCCGGCAAAGCGCCCCGCAGCAGTCCCGAGAAGGCCCAGAGCCAAGACCGGAAGGGCCCCGCCAAGGCAAACAGAGGCGAGGGGCAGCACAAGCAGATTCGTCAGAATTCCATAGACGGGCACAGTGCCGAAGGCAGCCGCTGAGATGGGCGTAGTAAACACAAGGGCGCCGAGGGTGGCGGAGAAGCAGCCCGCCATAAAGCGCAGACTTCTCCCCAGAAAATGCAGCAGCGGGACTCGAATCCCCCGGGGCAGACGATGGAAACCGCTCCGGTTTGTCACGGCCCGGATTTGGGACAGATTGCCCAGGGCTTCCTGAACCGGACGGCCTACCAGCAGCAGACCCGCAACGGCGGCAAAGGAGAGCTGAAAGCTCAGGCCGGCAATGGCCGAGGGGTTTCCCAGCAGAATCGCCAGAGCCGCCAGGGCCAGGGCGGTGGGAGGATCGTTCTCCTCCCGCAGCAGCGGAGCGGCGAGCAATAGGCCCAGCATCAGACTTGCCCGCAGTACAGAGGGAGAAGCCCCTGTCATCAGGCAGTAGAGCGTCAGCATCAGCCCACTGCAGATTGCCGTCAGCCAGCCCCGATTGCCCAGCAAGAGCAGCAGAAGACTAAACAGCATGGCAACATGGAGGCCGGAAACCGCAATGATATGGGAGACGCCTGCAGCGGATAGCACATCCTGCTTTGCCGCGGACAGGCCGGAGCGATCCCCGGTCAGCATGGCCTGGGGCAGCCCGGCGGCCTCCGACGGAATCAGGTCCCCCAGCCGCAGAAAAGCGGCATGGGACAGGCGGGCAGGAAAGTAGCGCAGCGGGTCGCCGCCGTCTTCCACGGTGGAAATCTGGCCGGAGCCCGTCAGCAGAATTCCTCTGGCGGGAAGGCTCAGATTGGCGGAGCCGTCTGCGTTTTGCTCTGCCGATCGGATCGTGAACACGCCGCTGATCCGGTCCCCCGGGCGCAGAGCCGGAACGGAGCCATAGAGGTAGAGCCGAGTTCGGACCCGGCTTCCGTCCGGATCCAACAATGCCTCCGCCTGCCAGGCACTTTCGGTTTTCTGGGGGAAGGCGCAGAGCTCGGCGTCGATTGTCTGCTTTTTGCCCACCAGTGTCCGGGCGGGGGAGAGGGTGGCTGTATCATAGAGAAAAAACCGGATCAGTCCCAGGGAAAGTCCCAGCAGCACCGCAGACAAAATTCGAAGCCCCTGAACTGCTCTGCTCTGACCGGAGCCCGTTCGTCTGCGGCAAAGCAGCATAGCCGCTGCCGACAGCCCCACAGCTCCCGCCCCGTACCAAGGCAGCGTTTGAAGCGGCAGAAAATGGATCGCTGTCAGGCAGGCACAGGCAAAGCCCAGAGAAAACCACATCAAACGCCGCACAAAAGCCCTCCTTTGCACAAGGCGGCTGCCGCGATCCCGAAGAAGGACCGCGGCAACCGCCGGCATGGTACAATCAGGTACAATCAGTTAAACGTGCCGAGCGTCTTCCCGGCGAGCACATGGAAGTGCAGATGGTGTACAGTCTGACCGGCGATTGCGCCGCAGTTGGTCACGACCCGGAAGCCCTCTGCAAAGCCCAGCTCTTTGGCAAGCTTTGCAATGACGGCGTAGATGTGTCCCACCAGCGGGGCGTCCTCCTCGCAGATCTCCGCAGCGGAGGCGAGGTGCTTCTTGGGTACTACCAGAAAATGCGTGGGAGCGAGAGGAGAGATGTCATAAAAGGCACAGCACAGCTCGTCCTCATAGAGCTTCTTTGAGGGAATTTCACCCCGGATAATTTTGCAGAACAGACAGTCGTTCATCAAAAATCCTCCCAAAATGTTTTTGTTGAAAATGTCCAAGAATGCCAGTAATAACAAGGATAGCGGATTGCTCTACCGGGTCGTGTAGTAGTGGTGTCCCTCACGGAACTCGTCGTTGCTCCGGATCAACGGCAGCACTGCCTGAAATAAGACCTTGCGCAGCTCGATTCCGCGCCAGTTGAACGCCCTTCACATCCGGCCAAAGATGCGCCTCGACTATACCGCGAGGTTCTTCTCTTTTCAATTAGCGCGTTTTACGAATTACGGGAATGCTCCTTAAATCAGCGTCGGAAGCTTTTCCAGCTCCGCTTTTAACAGATTCAGATCCTTACAGCCGCCCATGGCGGAATCGGGCTTACCGCCGCCGCTGCCGCCGCAGGCAGAGAGAATCGTCTTCACCAGCACGCCGGCCTTGACGCCCTGCCGGACGGCATTGGCGCCGCAGACCGCCAGCACGGAAATTTTGCCTTCATTTTCAGAGGCCAAAACACCCACTACATCGGGATCTCTGTCCCGCAGCAGGTCGCCCAATTTACGCAGATCGGCTGCGTCCATGCCGGCTCGGATGGAGCTCAGAACGTGCAGGCCCCTGAGCTCCTGAGCCGAAGCGCTGAGCTGCTGCAGCTCGCCGGACAGGAGCCTGTCCTTCATGGCGTCCATCTGCTGGCGCAGCTCTTTGATCTCGTTTACAGTGGATTCGACCTTGTGAACCAGATCGGCCGGAGTGGTTTTCAGGGTTTCGGCGGCCTGGAGCAGGGTCTTCTGGAAGCGGTCAACTTCCTCCAGCACGGCAGGACCGGTGATGGCCTCAATCCGGCGCACACCGGAGGCAACGGAGCCCTCTGATGTGATGCGGAACAGACCGACCTTCGCGGTGTTGTCCAGATGGGTGCCGCCGCAGAACTCCAGAGAGGGGCCCATTTTGACGACACGAACGATGTCTCCGTACTTTTCCCCGAACAGGGCGGTCGCGCCGAGCTTTTGGGCCTCGGCGATGGGGAGCACCAGCGTTTCAACGCTGCTGCCCGCAAGAATCAGTTTTGTGACCCGCTGATTGACTTCTGCCGTTTCCTCGGCCGTCAGGGCGGAAAAATGGGTAAAGTCAAAACGCAGATGGTCGGGCTCAACCAGAGAGCCAGCCTGATGGCAGTGGTCTCCCAGCACGCTTTCCAGGGCAGACTGGAGCAGGTGCGTGGCGGAGTGGGCGCGGCGAATGGCCTGCCGGCGCTCGGTGTCAATGGCAGCGTGGGCGCTGCTGCCTACCCTGATTTCTCCGCTGCGCAGATGCCCGTGGTGCAGATACTTTCCGCCCTTGTCCTTCAGCACATTGCGAACCTGAAAGACGGAAGCGCCCACCGTGATGGTGCCGTGATCCGCCACCTGACCACCCATCTCTGCGTAGAAGGGCGTCTGATCCAGCACAAGAATGCCGTCCTCGCCGCCGGCAATGGCGCCGGAAAGCTCGCCGTCCACAACCACTGCAAGCACCTTTGCCTCGCCTTCATTCTGCTCATAGCCGATGAATTCAGTGGGGGTGTTGCCCAGAGCGAGATCAATGCCCTCCCAGGCCAGGTCGCCCAGCTTCTTTCTTGCCTCGCGGGCACGGAGCTTCTGCTCCTGCAGCAGTTGGCGGAAGCCCTCTTGATCCACGGTCATTCCGGCCTCCTCGGCCATGTCCACGGTCAGATCCAGCGGGAAGCCGTAGGTGTCGGAGAGCTTGAAGGCGTCCTCCCCGGAGAACAGGGCTTCTCCCTTGGCCTTGTGGGCCTGCAGCATTTCGGAGAAGATTTTCAGACCGCTGTCCAGGGTCTTCAGGAAGGTCTCTTCCTCGGAACTGATAACCTTTGTGATGAAGCTCTGCCGTTCCCGCAGATCGGGATAGTGCCCCTCGTTTTCATGGATTACAGTGTCCACAACCTCGAACAGGAAGGGCTTGTCCACCCCCAGCAGCTTGCCGTGGCGGGCGGCCCGACGGAGCAGACGGCGCAGCACATAGCCCCGTCCCTCGTTGGAGGGCAGAACGCCGTCGGAAATCATAAAAACGGAGGAACGAATGTGATCGGTGATGACCCGCAGGCTCACGTCGGTTTTGTGGCTCTGGCCGTAGCAGGCACCGGTGAGCTCTGTGACCCGGCGGGTGATGTTCATAACGGTATCCACGTCGAACAGAGAATCCACGCCCTGACAGGCCACGGCAAGGCGTTCGAGGCCCATGCCGGTGTCGATGTTCTTCTGAGCCAGGTCGGAGTAGTTGCCGTGGCCGTCGTTGTCAAACTGGGAGAAGACGTTGTTCCAGATCTCCACATAGCGGTCGCAGTCGCAGCCCACGGTGCACTCGGGCTTGCCGCAGCCGTACTTTTCGCCGCGGTCGTAGTAGATCTCAGAGCAGGGGCCACAGGGGCCGGAGCCGTGTTCCCAGAAGTTGTCCGCCTTGCCGAAGCGGTAGATCCGATCGGCGGGAATGCCCTCCTGCCGGTTCCAAATCTCGAAAGCCTCCTCGTCGTTCTCATAGATGGAGGGATACAGACGCTCCGCCTCCAGCCCGCAGACCTGGGTCAGGAACTCCCAGCTCCAGTGAATGGCCTCCTTCTTGAAGTAATCTCCAAAGGAGAAGTTGCCCAGCATTTCAAAGTAGGTGCCGTGCCGGCCGTCCTTGCCGACGTTTTCAATGTCACCGGTACGGATGCACTTCTGACAGGTACAGACCCGGCGGCGGGGCGGCTCCACCTCGCCCTTGAAGAAGGGCTTCATGGGGGCCATGCCGGAGTTGATCAGCAGCAGGCTTTTGTCGTTCTGAGGGATCAGAGAGAAGGAGGGCAGGCGCAGATGCCCCTTGCCTTCAAAGTAGGAGAGGAACATCTCCCGCAGTTCGTTCAGTCCGTGATAAGTTGGCATAAGCGTAACCTCCGTAAATGTAAGGATTGTCTGAAAAACGTGTCAGTCGCAATTTGTGGCCCGGCCGGAACAAAGCGCCCTGCGGCATCCTCGCTCCCATCCACCCCCCATGGGATTTTCCGTTCCCGACGAATGCCAATAAAAACACCCCGTCCCTCCACAGGGGCGAAGTGCTCGCGGTACCACCCTGATTACACGGCAACAAGGCCGTATCTCTCTTTGCTCTGTAACGGGAGCGCCCGTCCTACTCCTCGCAGGCCCCTTGGAAGTGGCTGACCGGAGCGTGAACGCCGGGGCTCACACCCTCCCCCGTTCGCTGTCGTGCAACTGTCCGATCTCGTTTCCGCATTGCGTTTTCTGTATTATTATAAACAGATTTTGCCAAAATGTCAATCATTTTCGGGAAAAAACTTGACAGCAGCACAATTTTACATTCTCATCCCGGCGCCCGCAGAGCCCAGAGGCCGGCGGAGATAGCAAAACTCAGAGCCAGCATGATCAGACAGGAAACGCGCCAGTTTCTGCCCTGAATAAAGCCGTAGAAATCCTCCCAGCTCCGGTGCAGCAGAACCATCCGCAGGTAAAGGATCCCATAGAGCAGGGTGGGAATCAGTCCCAGCAGTGTCCAGCCGAGATGAAGTGAGGGACCATGCTCCACATAGACCCAGTTTCCCATGGCTGCCAGGGGACAAAGGCCGTGTAGATAGAAATTGCGTCCTGCATACATCATCTCAAAATCGAAGCGGGTTGCGGGCAGCAGAATCAGAAGCACTGTAAAAAAGGTGACACCCACGGAGACAGAGCCGACGAAACGGAGCAAATCCAGCCAACGGGGAAGGTGTTCGCCGCCCCGACCCAGGGTCGATATTTCCCAGACAAAGGCGCACAGGCAGCCTGCCGCGCAGAACAGGTTGGAGTCCACGGTAAAATAGCGCAACGCTTCCGTACCCCTGTGCTTCATATTCCCCTGTCCGCCCCCCAGAAAGAAGGCGGCTATGCTGCCCAGGACCGGCAGAATTACAAACAGGTTGAGCAGCAGTGAGAGCAGCATTTCCTTTTTTGTCATACAGCTTCTTCCTCCTTCGGCTTGCCCGGCGACACGAAAAGCGAATCTGTCAGCGCTGCTGCTGCACAACAATTCTCTGGGGGCGGTGGAGCGCGGCGCGGGTCCCGATTTTTGCTGCGGTTCATGTCCAGACGGGGAAAAGAGGCGCCATCACAAGGAAGGTGGAGAGAGCCCTGCGGATTTCCCTTCGAGAGGGCAGCACTAAAATTTTACCCGTTTTTTTTCGATCTATGCCGGCCCGACGCGGACTTTCTCGGCAAGTTTAGCTTATGAGTAAAATTAGAAAATCTTTTAACCAACCGCCCTTTACTTTTCCGGTTTTATCGTGTATGATGGGAATGGTAGAAGACCGCTTTCGGCTTTCTCAAAAATAAACAAACGAGGTGCAATTATGGCAAGAACAGCACAGGATATCATGAAGCTCATTCGTGATGAGGACATCAAGATGGTCGATTTCAAGGTGGTTGACATCAATGGTCAGTTCCGTCACGTCACCATTCCCGCCGTTCACTTCAATGAAGAAACCATGATTAACGGCATCGGCTTTGACGCCTCCAACTACGGCTACGCTGTCGTCGAGAAATCTGATATGGTCTATATCCCCGATCTGGACACCGCAGCCATTGACCCCTTCTGTGAGATCAAGACCCTGTCCATGATCGGCAACGCCATGATCATTGACTATCCTGAGAACCGTCCTCTGGCCCAGTATCCCCGCAACATCGTTGCGGCTGCCAAGAAGTACATGAAGGATTCCGGCATTGCGGACACCATGCTGATCCTCCCCGAGTTTGAGTTCTACCTCTTCGATCAGGTGGGCTGGACTGTGGAGAACAACCGTGTCGGCTTCTCCGTGGATACTCAGCAGGCCTATTGGAACAGTGAGGTCGAAGGCTCCGGCAACGTCGTTCCCTTTCAGAAGAACTATCATATCGCCAAGCCCCTCGACACTACCTATGAATGCCGCAGTGAGATGTGTATGCTGATCGAAGAAGCCGGCATTCCCGTCAAGTATCATCATCCCGAGGTTGGCGGCGCCGGCCAGTTTGAGATCGAGCCCCTGCTGGGCGACGTGGAGAAGATGGCCGACGGCACCATGACCGTCAAGTACATCATCCATAATGTGGCCAGGAAGTACGGTCTGGCTGCGACCCTGATGCCCAAGCCCGTCTATGGCGAGGCCGGCAGCGGTATGCACGTCCATATGCTTTTGCTCAAGGACGGCGAGCCCGTCTTCTCCGATGACAACGGCTACTCCCATCTGTCCAAGGAGGCCCATTGGTTCATCGGCGGCCTGCTGAAGCACATCTCCTCTCTGTGTGCCATTACCAACCCCTCCACCAACTCCTTCAAGCGTCTGGTTCCCGGCTTTGAGGCGCCCGTGACCGTCGGTTACGCTACCTCCAACCGCAGTGCAGTCATTCGGATCCCCGCCTACGCCAAGTCTCCCAAGCTGCGCCGCTTCGAGCTGCGCAACCCCGATGCCACCTGTAACCCCTACTTCTGCTACGCCGCCATTCTGATGGCCGGCCTCGACGGCATCAAGAACAAGATCGACCCGCAGGCCAACGGCTGGGGCCCCTACGACTTCAACCTCTTCGATCTGCCTGAGGAAGAGAAGAGGAAGCTCCATCAGCTCCCCACCCGCCTGGAGGACGCGCTGGACGCGCTGGAAGCCGATCACGATTACCTCACCGCCGGCGGTGTCTTCCCCGAGGAGCTCATCAAGAACTTCCTCAAGACCAAGCGCGCAGAGTGCGCCGAGCTCTCCAGGATCCCGCATCCTGCCGAGTTCGACAAGTACTTCAACCTGTAAGTTCAGAAGGACATAATTATAAAGAAAGGGCCCGCAAAGGCCCTTTCTTTATAATTAATGGCGTTAGTCGCGAAAAGAGAACTTCATTAATTTGAAAGTTTTGCTGAAAAAGCCCGATTGTATTCGGTATATGGGGCGCTTTGATTCGTAATATTTACTTTGATTCATGGATAGAGCCAAAGGTTCCACCTATCACCTTGCCATGAGCTGGCGGAATAATCGGCGGCGAAATGGCAGAGTTTTTCCTTTCGAGGGATTTTGGTATGTTCTGTATGGGATGCACGAAATATTTCATGGAATCAGAAAAACAGTGCCCGCATTATGAAGCGTTCGCGCCGATCACACAGGCAATGGATGCTGCCGATGGAATGATCCTGGCAAGTCCGGTCTCAAAATAAAGGGCCTGTTCTATTTTGTACGTATCATGCAGAAAAAGGGATGGGACAGCCGGGATACGAAGTACTGGAAAGAACAGGGCAAGACGGAGAAAATACGCCCCTGGAACCTGTAGGTTCAATCGATAAACGTCAGATAAAAACATGGCATACAAAATTGGCAGGAAGCATCGCTTCCTGCCACATTCGCGGGTGATACTATTCAAGCAGCATATCTGTGAAGTCCATCAGAGGGCCGTAGAGACGGTGAACCTCCCGCTTGAGCTGGGGGTAACAGAAGGGACAGAAGGGCTCCCAGCGACGGTTGAAGGAACGACGCCGGATCAAAAAATTCACGCAGCCCCGCCGGAAAAAGACGCACAAATCCGGGTAGAGCTCCAGCATGGACAGGAGCTTCTCCGCCATTTCCACCGTGAGCAGCTTTTGAAATTCCTCCGGGGAATCGGAATAGCAGAGAAAACGCTGCGCGAATTGAACGTGATCCGGTTCAAGCTCGACCATAGAACTTGACAGTCCCTGATGGGAGAAACGGTTTGCGGTTCCGCGGCTTTCCAGAATCACGGTGCTGGTGAAATCCACATTGAGCCGCACGGTAAGCCACTGGCCCCGAACCTTGATTTTGTGGCTGGTATAGTCGTCGGAATAGACGCCGCCGCAGATGATTTCCTGAGATGCTACCCAGCAGCCCCGATAAATCCCCTCCAGGCGGTTTGCGGTGTAATAGCGGTCTGAGCTGTTGAGCAGACCCATGTCGCACAGATCCTCCTCCACAGCGGGACGGCGTTTTGCCTCATAGGAGAGCTCGGAGAAGGTCTGCTCCAAAATCTCCGGCATATAGAGCTGCCGGAAGCTTTGCTCGAGCTGCTGCATACCATAGCGCGCCAGCTTGAGAGAACCGAAGCTGACACCGAAAAACAGTGACCAGCGCAGCAGCCGGGAAATGGCCTCTGCTCCGGTCAGATCGGTAATCAGCATCCGAAGGTATCTGCCGGCAAAGGCTGCTTTTTCAGGCAGACCGTCCACAAGATTGGTTAGCGTTGCCGATCCAAAGGTTGAAAGAATATACTGAATTGCATACCAGATCATGCGGAACACTCCGTAGCCGGCGGCGGCTACACAGAGCAGCTCTGCCAAAATCAGCAGCACCTTTTGGGATTCATAGTAAACCATGCGTTTTGTCATAGGCAACATCCTTTGTGCCCCGGCGGCGCCGCAGGCAATAATCTTACAGTTACAAGCTGAGGTACGGCGAACCGTACCTCAGCCTTGTTTAAGCATTTGAAACGATTACATACAGCCGCCAGAGACGGTCCGAATATATCAACGAACGTCTTCCAGAAGACCGTAATCACCGTCGTTGCGCCGGTAGACGACTGCAAAGGCGCCATCGGCATCCTCGTCGCGGAAGGCGAAGAAGTTGTGGCTTAGCAGATTCATCTGCAGAATGGCTTCGTCCCGGCTCATGGGCATCATGGAGAACTCCTTGATGCGAATCAGCTTGTAGGCGTCGGTGTCCTCAACCTCGGGGACAAAGGAAGTCGCTTCTGCACTGCGGACAAAAGCGTCCTGGCGAAGTCTGCGGGCAAGACGGGTCTTGTTTTTACGAATCTGGCGTTCGATGTCTGATACAGTTGCATCAATGGAGGCGTACATGTCGGAGGTGCTTTCGCTGGCGCGGAAGAACATATTGGAGGCATGTACAGTCAACTCCACCTTGTTGCGATTCTTCTCGACAGAAAAAGCGACAAAGGCCTCTGCGTCATCCCGGAAATAACGATCCAGCTTGGAGACTTTCTTCTCGGCATAAGCGTGGACGCTCTGAGGCAGGCTGACTTTCTTTTCGTTGATCTGAAATTTCATATTGCGTCGCTCCTTTCAAGTGCTTTGAGAATCCGATTGGTTTCTCTGGTACTATTATACCACAATCTGCAGTATAATCAAGGAGATTTTTCAAAAAGTGAATTTTTCTGTATAAATGCCCAAAAGTATCCAATCGTATCCGCGCCCCGGTGAAACGGGGGAAAAGCAGAAAACGCGGCCCTCAGGGCTGCTCCGGCTCTGCATCCTTTGCCGTCAGAGTTTCCGTAATCAGGCGGTAGAGCTTCTCCGCTCTGGCGGGGAAGGCCCTTGTCAGCAATGCAGCCTGACGGGGTGAGGGACAGGCATATTCAATCGTAATCAGGTTTCCCATTTCATCGTCCAGCCGCATAACGGCCAGCGCGTCGCCTCGGGGCTGCTCCAGAACCTCGGTGCGGATGAAGCTGTCCCGGCGCAGACCCTGATTGAAACGCTCCACTGCTCTGGCGGCACGCTGCGCCACGGGGAAGGCGAGGGAATCCTTGGTGATCAAGGCAAGCTCGCGTCCCTTTTCGGTAATGACGAAGCCGTCTTCGGTTTCGGACAGTTGCCCGGCTTCCACCATTTCCGGCACCGCCTCCACGACACTGAAATAGCTGAGCTTATCATCCTGCATACAGAGCTCATAGAGTGTCTGCAGGCGGACAGGATGGAGCAGGCGATCCGTCACAAAAAGGATCAGGATCTTGACATCCAGCATATCGTTGATAAAGCCGTGATATTCCATGCTGCACCCCCCAATTTCGGTGTGATGTGAGAGTTTTGAACAATTTGCACAGGAGAGATTCTACAGGCAGTACCGCACAATTCCGGGCGAACATGGCCCCGGGATTGTGCGGTCAAGGCGCTTATTTTTCTTCCTTGGATTTTTTTGAGGCTTCCTGCGCCTCTGCGGCACGCTTGCTCTTGTCCTTCTCAGCGGTGCTGTTGGACATAACAGACCACTTCTGGAGTTCCATGCGCACCTGATCTTCGCCGGTTTCAATGACGATTTTGTCGTCCTTGACATCCACGACCTTGCCCATGATGCCGCCGATGGTGATGATTTTGTCACCCTTGCGGATGGAATTGCGCAGCGCTTCCTGCTCCTTCTTCTTCTTGTTTTCCGGCCGGATAATCATAAAGTAGAAGAATACCAGCAGAAGTCCCAGCATGATGAGGGTGGAGCCGCTGCCGAGCATGCCGCCCTGAGAGGCTGCGCCGGTGGTTGTAGTTTCGGCCATAAGAATTGATAACATATTTGTTACCTCCATAGTAATGTCCCGAGTATTATACATGGACAACGCAAAGATTGCAAGCAAAAAAATCAGATTTTTTTGCTGAGTTTTTCGGAATACTCTGCGCGGAAGGCGGCAAAGCAGCCTGCGTCCAGAGCCTCCCGGATCCGTTCCATGAGCTGATTGTAGAAGTAGAGGTTGTGCATGACGGAAAGTCGCAGCGCCAAAATTTCCTCAGCCTTGAACAGGTGGTGCAGATAGGCGCGGGAATAGCGGAGGCATACGGGGCAGTCGCACTGGGGGTCAATGGGGCTGTCGTCTGCTTCGAACTTTGCATTTTTCAGGTTGATTGCTCCCTCCCAGGTGAACAGACGGGCGTGGCGGGCGTTTCGGGCGGGCATCACGCAGTCGAAGAAGTCAATGCCTCTGGCTACCGCCTCGATGATGTTCGAGGGGGTTCCGACCCCCATCAGATACCGGGTCCGATCGGCGGGGAGAAATGGCTCCACCGCCTCGATGATTTCATACATGACTTCTGTGGGCTCTCCCACGGCAAGACCGCCGATGGCATAGCCGGGCAGATCCAGATCGGCAATCATCTTCGCGTGTTCAATGCGAAGATCGGCGTAGGCGCCGCCCTGATTGATGCCCCAGAGCATCTGCCGGGGGTTTACCGTGTCGGGAAGCTGATTGAGACGGGCGTTTTCCGCCTTGCAGCGCAGAAGCCAGCGGTAGGTCAGCTCCATAGACTTTTTAACATAGTCCCGGGGCGACGGATTCGCAACGCATTCATCGAAGGCCATGCAGATGTCAGAGCCAAGGTTGGACTGGATCTGCATACTCTCCTCCGGCCCCATAAAGATTTTTCGCCCGTCTATATGGGAGGCAAAATAGACGCCTTCCTCCCTGATTCGCCGCAGGCCAGCCAGAGAAAATACCTGAAACCCGCCGGAATCCGTCAGAATCGGGCCGTCCCAGGTCATAAAGCGGTGCAGTCCTCCCAGTTTTTTGATCAGCGCATCCCCGGGACGCAGGTGCAGATGATAGGTATTTGACAGCTCCACCTGACAGCGGATTCGCTGCAAATCCTCGGCGCTCAGTCCGCCCTTTATGGCACCCTGGGTGCCGACGTTCATAAATACCGGGGTCTGAACCGTGCCGTGAGCGCAGCGGAATACGCCCCGGCGGGCCTTTCCATCAGTCTTTAACAGTTCAAACATGGCGCCTCCTATTCGATCAACATGGCATCTCCGAAGGAGAAGAAACGGTAACGCTCCTCCACGGCGATTTTGTAGGCGTTCAGAACCCGCTCCCGCCCTGCAAAGGCGGATACCAGCATAATCAGCGTGCTCTCCGGCAGGTGGAAATTGGTAATCAGTGCGTCCATCGCCTTGAAGCGGTAGCCGGGATAGATAAAGATGTCCGTCCAGCCGGATTTTTCGGTGAAGCTTCCGTCCTCGGCGGCAAAGCTTTCAATGGTCCGGCAGGAGGTGGTTCCCACGCAGACAATCCGGCCGCCCGCAGCACGGGTTCGATTCAGCAGCTCTGCGCTTTGCCGGCTGAGCATACAAAACTCGGCGTGCATATGGTGCGCGGTAATCTCCTCGGCCTTAACCGGACGGAAGGTTCCGAGTCCTACATGGAGCGTCACCCAGGCCAGGGAGATTCCCTTTTGTTCAATGGCGGCCAGCAGCTCCGGGGTGAAGTGCAGGCCGGCTGTCGGCGCGGCGGCGGAGCCGTTGATCTTGGAGTAGACGGTCTGATACCGCTCCTGATCCTGTAACTCCTCCTTGATGTAGGGAGGCAGGGGCATTTTTCCAAGCTGCTCTAAAATCTCCAGAAAGATACCGGTGTAGTGAAATTGTACCAGCTTGTTGCCGTCCTCCTTTGCCGCTACCACGGTGGCGGTGAGCAGACCGTCTCCAAAGCTTAACTCTGTGCCGACGGGTGTTTTCCGCCCGGGCTTGGTCAGACACTCCCAGCTGTCGTTTCCGCTGTCCTTCAGGAGCAGAAGCTCCACAGCGCCGCCGGTGGCCCGCCGTCCCAACAGCCTTGCAGGCAGTACCCGGGAGTTGTTCAGCACCAGGCAGTCTCCGGGCCGCAGATAGTTCAGAATATCGTGAAAATGCCGGTGTGCCACGGAACCGTCCTTCCGGTTCAGCACCAGAAGCCGGGAACTGTCCCGCTGCTCCAGGGGCGTCTGTGCAATCAGCTCCTGAGGCAGCTCATAGTAGAAGTCATGTGTTTTCAAGCGATTCCCTCCGATGGGGCGTCCGTAGGGAGGCCCTGCAGTCTTCCAGTCCATATCTTTGCTATTATAACCGAATTCTGTTGGTTCGTCAATGGAATATTCCGGGTCCGTTGACAATACGATGTTTTGCAAAGAAACTTCAATGGGGGAATGCACCATGAAAAAACCGATCTTTCGCGGGACCTGTACCGCGCTTGTGACGCCCTTCTCCGCCCACGGCGTAGACTACGCGGCCCTTGACCGACTGTTGGAAAGCCAGATAGAAGCGGGGGTAGAGGCTCTGGTCATTGGCGGAACCACGGGGGAGGCGGCAACGCTGGAGCCCTCGGAGCTGTATGCGCTGATTGCCCACTGCGTGCGGGTCTGCGGCGGGAAAACCGTTCTGATTGCCGGAACCGGCGGAAACGATACCCGCAAGGCGGCGGAAACGGCGAAGGCCGCTGCGGCTTTGGGCGCGGATGTGCTGCTCTGCGTCACGCCCTACTATAATCGCTGTACCCAGGCGGGGCTGCTGGCCCACTATGAAACCCTGGCTGCCGCCACGCAACTTCCGATCCTGCTCTATAATGTCCCCGCCAGAACCAATGTGCGAATCGAGGCGGAAACCTGTGCGAGCCTGGCAAAGCTTGATACGGTGGCGGGAATCAAGGAGGCGGATCCGGATGTGGGGCGTGTTTTGCGGCTCCACGCTCTGTGCGGAAGGGACTTCCCGGTTTACTGCGGCTGTGACGACCGGATTCTGCCCTTTATGGCCTGCGGCGCCCTGGGAGTGGTGTCCGTCCTGTCCAACCTGCGGCCGAAGGCGGTCAAAGAGCTGACAGACGCTGCCCTGCGGGGCGAATACCTCCGGGCGCTGGAGCTCCAGCGGGAGCAGCAGCCCCTGATTGAGGCCCTGAGCGCTGCGGTGAATCCGATTCCCATCAAGGCTGCCATGGCCCTGTCGGGCCTGGACTGCGGCCCCTGCCGCCTGCCGCTGACCGCTGCCGAGCCGGAGCTGAGCGAACGGCTGCAGGCATTGATCTGAGCCCACGGCGGCCCTGCGCGGTTCCGGAGCTTGCCGGCACCGTGCAGGGCCGCCTGCAATCCGGGATTGAGAACTTTGCGTGCTTCCGTCTCCATTCGGAACCCACCGGGCGCCGTCCTGCGCGGTGAATTCGGTTCGAATCGGGGCGGAGCACGTTCTTTTTCTTTGGGCGGGACCCACCGCTGCAAAAAACTTCAAAAAAACACAAAAAAATGTTTGACATTTCAAATACACCATGCTATACTCTATTAGCCGCATTGAAAGGGTTAGAAGCACAGGTCTGCCTGTCGCCCCCAGAGCGAGACTACAGAAAGGTAGAGAATTGTTATGCAGGCAATTATTGTCACCGGTGGTAAGCAGTACAACGTCAGCGAGGGCGACGAGCTCTTCATCGAGAAGCTGAACGTCAATGCCGACGATACCGTTTCCTTCGATCAGGTTCTGGCAATTGTGGACGGCGCGAACTCCAAGTTCGGCGCTCCCGTTGTGAAGGGCGCTTCTGTCGAGGCCAAGGTTCTGAAGAACGGCAAGGGCAAGAAGATCACTGTCTTCAAGTACCGCCCCAAGAAGGACAGCAAGTCCATCCGCGGCCACAGACAGCCCTACACCAAGGTCAGGATCGAAAAGATCCACGCTTGATTCTATGATTCAGGCTCAATTTTTCGATCAGGAGGGGAGAATCAGCGGATTTTCCGTCTCCGGCCACAGCGGGTATGCGGAGTCCGGCGCAGACGTCGTCTGTGCGGCGGTCTCCACGGCTGTCAACTTTGCCGATGCGGTCATCCGGGACGTGCTGGGTGAGTCGGCAAAAACCAGGGTTGACGACGGCAGCGCCAGTGTGACCCTGAAGCTCCCTGCAAAGTGCGACAATGAGGAAGCGGTTCAGGCGGTTTTGACCGGCATGATGCTGACCCTCAGCGCCCTCAGGGATGAATATCCTGATTTTATCGAAGTTATGGAGGTGTAACACATGCTGAATATCGGTTTCCAGTTCTTCGCTCACAAAAAGGGCGGCGGCTCCACCAAGAACGGCCGTGATTCCGAGTCCAAGCGGCTTGGCGTCAAGCGGGCTGACGGTCAGTTCGTTCTGGCCGGCAACATTCTGGTTCGCCAGAGAGGCACCCATATCCATCCCGGTCACAACGTCGGGATCGGCAGCGACGACACCCTCTTCGCTCTGATTGACGGTAAGGTCAAGTTCGAGCGCATGGGCAAGGATCGCAAGATGTGCTCCGTTTACGAAGTCGAGCAGTAAGAAACGCAACAAGGCCGGAACAGATTTGTTCCAGCCTTTTGCGTATTTACGGCGGAAATTTTGGCATCGGATTGCCCGTTGCCGACAGAATCAACAAAAAGAGAAGGAATGTTTTGACGATGGAACTGGTAGTGTCCGAATTAAAAAAGTCATTTGAACACCAACAAGTGCTGCGGGGCGCCTCGTTCACCTTTCAAAAAGGACATATTTACGGTTTGCTGGGCCGCAACGGTGCCGGAAAAACCACCTTTTTCAATTGCCTCAACGGGGATTTGCAGACCGATGCCGGCAGCGCCTTGCTCCGGAAGGAGAATGGCGTCGAACGGCCGCTTGCATATTCGGATATCGGCTATGTGCAGTCGGTTCCGATTGTCCCGGATTTTCTCACAGCCCGAGAGTTTCTGAAATTTTTCCTGGAGATTAACCGGGATCGGATTCGGGATCCCCAGAGCCCGGATGCTTATCTGGATTCTATGCAGATTGCTGCTGAAGATCGGGGCAAGCTGCTGCGGGACTACTCCCACGGCATGAAGAACAAAATGCAGATGCTGATTCATTTTATTGCCGATCCCCCGATTATGCTGTTGGACGAGCCTTTGACATCTCTGGACGTGGTGATGGCGGAGGAGATGAAGCAGCTACTGCGCCGCCGCAGGGAATCCCACATCACCATTCTGTCTACCCATATCATGGAGCTGGCGCTGGATCTCTGTGATGAGATTGTGATCCTCCACAAGGGCGTGCTGTCCCCGGTCATACGGGAGCAGCTGGATGACGAGGATTACAAAAATCGAATTATCGCGGCCCTGAAGGAGGACGGAAATGGTTGAGACGTTTTGGATCTCCAGGCGGCTGGAAATCAGCTGTCAGGTCAACGGAATTCTGTTCTGGCTCAAACGTCTGCCCGTTCTGGGGAAGAAATTGCCTTCAGATCTGTACGACAGAGTGGGATTGAAGAAGCTGGTTCTGGCGCTTGCCATATTGAAGGAGCTACTTTCCTTTTTCTTTTCAAAGCTGATTTATTTCGGCATCTGTATTATTCCGGCCCTGCTGTTCTTCCGACAGCGCAACGGCGTGGATCCGGGAGCGGCCTTTCTTCACATCTTTGTGTGCCTGACCCTGGCCGGTGCGGTTGCAAAGAATGAAATTGTTGAGAGCGACGATAACTCCCGCTATGCCGTTTTTCTTCTTGGCATGGACGCGAAGCGCTACGCGCTGGCAAACTATCTTTATTTTCTGATTAAAACCTTGATCGGTTTTGTAGTTGCTGTGTTCGTTGCCTTCGAGATGGCGGTTTTGTTACCGGAGGGGGTAAAGCTCTCCCGCCTCTGGGCTCTGTTGCTGCCTTTGCTGGTGCTCAGCTGCAAGTTGGTCTACGCTGGCTTCTATCTGGTGTTCTTTCAAAAAACAGACAAGCTGCCGGAAGGCGCTGTGACCGCTTTCGCGGCGGTGCTGCTCTTTGTAGCGGCCTATTTGCCGCTGCTGTGGGGGTGGACCCTGCCGCTGCGCTGGGTGAAGCTGTTGGCAGCCGCTGAGTTATTTCTCGCCGTTCCCGCCGCGGTTTATCTGGTCCGGGCTGGAAGCTATCGCCGCATTTATCAACGCAAATCCGATTTGCGGATTTCCGCCGGGGCGGCAATGGAAAAAGCCATTAAGGATAAATTCCAGGAGAAATTAGAACTGGAGGCAAGTAGCGACAAGCAGGGCTGCGCCTATCTCAACGACCTGTTTATGCAGCGGCATCGAAAGCTTTTACGGCGTCCGGCCCAGAGGATGACGCTGATCTTAACGGGGATTCTGTCGGCGCTCATGATTGCTATGCAAGTTTTTCCGGATCTTTCAGAAAAACTTCGCGCGAATTTTATGGGAGTTCTTCCATATTTGCCCATGGTGATGTATTTCATCAATCGGGGGGAGACTACGACGAAAATCCTGTTCTTCAACTGCGACTCCAGTATGATGGTATATTCCTTTTACCGCAGTCCGCAGTTAATCCGATCCTTGTTCTGGGAGCGTCTACGCTCGCTGATCCGTATCAATTTGCTGCCCAGTACCGTACTGGCTTTGGGATTGCCTCTGTTATTGCTGCTTGCCGGTGGAAGCGATTCGCCGCTGGATTACCTGATCCTGCCCACAAGCGTCCTGTTTCTGTCGGTCTTCTTCTCCACGCACTATCTGGTGCTCTACTATCTGCTCCAGCCCTACACCCAGGAACTGGTATCCAAAAGCCCTGCTTATTCCACTGCTACCCTTGTGACCTATTGGGTCTGTTTCTTTGGAGCCAACAAGATGGGAAAGCTGATTTCCCCGACCCTGCTTGCCGCAATCTGCATCGCTGTGTCGCTGCTGTATGTGCTTGTGGCGCTGCCTCTGGTGTCGCGGCTGGCGCCGAAGACCTTCCGGCTGCGCCACTGAGGGAAAGAATATTTTGGTCAGTGGGGCGAGGCAAGTTCTCCCTCTGCCGTATGGGACGGGTTCTATATCCGATTACTTAAACTTGTGGAGGGGTGTTTATGAATTTGACGACGATTGCGGCACAGCTTGTATTATGGCTGTGGTTTTTCGGCTGTGTTGTGACCTACCGCTTTGGAAGGCTTTATCTGGTCGGGGGCGTGGGCTTAAAAAGCGCGGAATTTGTTATGCTCTGCCTGTATTCTGTCGGGATTGTAAGCTTTCATCTCTGGCATGGCGTGGGAAAATGGGTGCTGCTCTTTGTGCTGACAGCGTGGTTTGTCGTTCAGTTTCTCTGCCACTGGCGGTACACGATCTTCGGAGCCAGCGAAAAAAAACTCCGTGGTTACAATGAATGCTTCCGGGGCACGGTTCGACTGATTCCGGAAAGTGATACCAGACTCATCCCGGATCTGTACCATATTGTTTTGCATATTCTGATTTTGCTGAATTGGATCCTTGCCCTGCAGCAATAATTGCTTTCTTGCGGTAGGGAATTCTGTGTTTCGGTTCTCGGTGGTGCCGCGTCGACGGCAATCCGCCTCGAAGGGAAGAAGCCGCGTATTTACATGAGGAGGATGGAATTAAGATGTTTGTTGATAAAGTAAAAATCTATGTCAAGGCGGGCAACGGCGGTAACGGCGCTGTGGCCTTCCACCGGGAGAAATATGTGGCGGCCGGCGGCCCCGACGGCGGCGACGGTGGCCATGGCGGCTCTGTGGTGGTGAAGGTGGACGACAATATGTCCACCCTGATGGACTTCCGCTACAAGCGCAAGTATCAGGCTCCCGCCGGGCAGGATGGAGAGGGCGGACGCCGCTCCGGGAAGCGCGGGGAAAATCTGGTGATTAAGGTGCCCCGGGGTACTGTGATCCGGGACGCGGAGCGCGGCACGGTGATTCAGGATATGTCCGAGCTGAATGAATACGTTCTGTGCAAGGGCGGTCGCGGCGGCTGGGGCAACAAGCACTTTGCCACCCCCACCCGGCAGGTGCCCCGCTTTGCCAAGGCGGGCCTTCCCGGGGAGGAGCATGAGGTCATTTTGGAGCTCAAGCTGCTGGCGGACGTGGGCCTGGTGGGCTTCCCCAACGTGGGCAAATCCACCCTGCTGTCCGTGACCTCCAACGCCCACCCGAAGATTGCCAACTACCACTTTACAACCCTCTATCCCAATCTGGGCGTGATCTGGGTGGAAGAGGGGGTCAGCTTCGTCATGGCGGACATCCCCGGTATCATTGAGGGTGCTTCCGACGGCGCGGGGCTGGGCCACGATTTCCTCCGGCATATCGACCGCTGCCGCCTGATCATCCACATTGTGGACGTCTCCGGCTCCGAGGATCGGGACCCGGTGGAGGATTTCGAGAAGATCAACCGGGAGCTGGCGGAGTATTCCCCCGAACTGGCGGAGCGGCCCATGATCGTGGCGGCCAACAAGCTGGATCTGCTGCCGCCGGACAGCGACAATCTCGAGCGCCTGCGGGCCTATGTGGAGGCGGCGGGGCTGGAGCTCTATGAGATTTCCGCCGCCACCACCCAGGGTACGAAGCAGTTGGTTCGCAGCATCTCCAACAAGCTCCGGGATCTGCCTCCCGTGACGATCTACGAGGCGGACTATGTGAAGCCGCTGGCGGAGGCAGGAGAAGCGGAGGAACTGAATATCCAGCACTTCGGGGATACCTGGGTGATCTCCGGTCCGTGGCTGGCCCGGCTGATCAACGACATCAACTTCGGGGACTATGAATCCCGGATGTACTTTGACCGCCAGCTGCGTAAGTCCGGTCTGTTCGAGCGGCTGGAAGAGCAGGGCATTCAGGACGGAGATACCGTGTCCATCTACGATTTTGAATTTGATTACGAGCGATAAACAGCATCCCGCAGACAGCCAACCGGCTTCCTGCGGGATGTGTTTTACAGTTCCTTTTCCAGCTTGGAGCGATCATACAGCCCTGTGCCGAGAACAAAGCAATGGGCGGCAAACAGGAGCAACAGGGCGGTGCGCTCTGTTTTCATCAAAGCCAGGGCCCAGAGCAGGACGCTGAACACGCAGACGTACAGATCAAAGGCTTTGGCCTTCGCCCGATTTGTGATCATCTGATTTCGCTCGTCCCGCCTTTCAATGTCGATCTCCTTCCGAACGTCCGGGGCATTTTGAAGCGACCAATCCTGAAGCCATGCACGCAAAGCGCTGCCGGACAGGAAGCAGCCGATGGCAATGCAGACGCACAGAACGGTTCGGACGGCTCCCTCCGGGGCCTTCTCTGCCTGTAACAGATAGATGCTGCCGATGATCATTGCCAGTCCAATTCCAATGGAACAAAGACGAATTTCCTTTGATTTCACAGTTCTTCCTCCTCGTAGATGAAAATGTCTTCGATGCTCAGACCAAAATAGCGGGCAATTTTGAAGGCCAAAAGAATGGAGGGGTTGTAGCGGCCGTTTTCCAGCGAACCGATGGTCTGCCGGGAGACTTCCAGCGCGGCGGCCAGCTCCTCCTGCTTGATATTTCGCTGTTTTCGCAGCGCTTCCAGACGATTTTTCATTTGCAGCTCCTTGTTCTTGTGGAAAGTTTGCTTTCCGTAGATGCATCATAACATAAACCAACTTAAATGTCAAGTAAACTTTCCATACAAAACGAGAAATTTTTGTTGGGCTGCTGTGAAAAAAGGCAGGGGCAGCTTCCAACTTCGGAAGCTGCCCCTGCCTTGACACAGTGGATCATAGAATTGTCAATGATTCATGGTTGTCAATCAATAGGCCACGCCCCAGAGGATGGACTTGAGGGCCTTGCGGCCGCAGACGGGGCAGACATCGTCCAGATGCTCCTGGGCGAAGGGGATACAACGGGAAGACATACCTGCTTCCTCCTTCATCTTGATTTCGCAGGCCTCGTCACCGCACCACATGGTCTTGATAAAGCCGCCGTGGGCTTCCTGCAGGGCCTTGGCCTCTGCCAGAGAGTGAGCTTCGAAGATGTGCTCGTCCAGATTTTTCCTGGCTCTGGCAAAGAGCCCGTCGTGGACAGCCTGCAGTTGGGCTTCGACCTGGCTTTCCAGTTCCTCCACGGAAATCACGGTCTTTTCGCCGTTGTCGCGGCGCACCAGCACGCACTGACCGTTTTCCATATCTCTGGGACCCATTTCCAGCCGCAGGGGCACGCCCTTCATTTCGTATTCGGCGCACTTCCAGCCCAGGCTGTTGTCGGAGCTGTCGATCTTAGCCCGGACACCGGCGGCCAGCAGGCGGTCCATCAGGGCAGTCGCGCCCTCAAGAACGCCGGGTTTGTGCTGGGCCACGGGAACCACGATGACCTGAACGGGGGCAATCTTCGGGGGTAGCACCAGACCGTTGTTGTCGCCGTGGGTCATAATGATGCCGCCGATCAGACGGGTGGAGACGCCCCAGGAGGTTTGGAAGGGGTGGGTTCGCTGGTTGTCCTTGTTGGCAAAGGTGATGTCGAAGGCCTTGGCGAAGCCGTCGCCGAAGAAGTGGGAGGTGCCGGCCTGCAGGGCCTTGCGGTCGTGCATCATGCACTCGATGGTGTAGGTGGCTTCGGCGCCGTTGAATTTTTCCTTATCGGTTTTCTGCCCCCGGGTGACAGGCATGGCCAGCACGTTGTCGCAGAAGTCTGCGTAGACGTTCAGCATGGTTGTGGTGAAGCGCTCGGCCTCCTCTGCGGTGGCGTGCATGGTGTGGCCCTCCTGCCAGAGGAACTCGCGGTGGCGCAGGAAGGGGCGGGAGGTCTTCTCCCAGCGCAGGACGCTGCACCACTGGTTGTACATCTTGGGCAGGTCGCG
>JAGAEW010000116.1 GCA_017612935.1 Oscillospiraceae bacterium | reverse complement strand
TCTGGAGTCACTCTGCGAAATGCTCATGGGGCTGCCAGACGAAGCACTTTCCCGTATGCCGCCTTCTCTGCTGCGGGATGTGAACCGTCTTGCCGACGCCGGTCTGCTGCCGGAGGAGCTGACACTGCGCCTGTCCAAGCTGCGCTGACGGCATCCCGAAGACGTTTCGCCGGCCTGCAGCAAAGTGTCAGAATGCAGAAGCCGGAACAATGCCACAGTCAAGGCCCAAATTGTGTGTGCTTTCAGGCTGCTATCATAACGGACAATCAAGGAGTGCGCTAAATAACGGCAGCGCGAATACGCTGCAAAGGAGTTCTGATGATGGAAATAAACGGCGTTTACGCCAACGCGATTATATATACCGATGAGATCGAGGCCTCGGCGATCGGTCAGATCCAGGCGCTCTGCGATCAGCCCTTCGCCGCAGGCAGCAAGATTCGGATCATGCCGGACGTTCACACAGGGAAGGGCTGCACCATCGGCACGACGATGAGCGTCGGGGCGTACGTGGTCCCGAACTTAGTGGGTGTGGACATCGGTTGTGGCATGGACGTAGTTCTGCTCAGGGAAAGGCGGCTGAATCTGCCCGCTCTTGATTCGTTTATCAGCAAAAACATTCCCCACGGCAGGGACGTGCGGGAAAAGCCCCACCGCAACAGCAGCCGGATCGACCTTTCGGAGCTGAACTGCTTTGGGGAAATTGACACAAGACGGGCCATGGAGAGCATCGGCACCCTGGGCGGCGGCAACCACTTCATCGAGGTGGACCGGGACGAGGAGGAAAATCTCTATCTTGTCATCCACACTGGCAGTCGAAATCTTGGCCTGCAGGTGGCGGAGTACTACCAGAAGCTGGCCTATGAGCGGGTCGGCGGCAGAGCCCAGACGGAGATCCCCTTTGAGCTGGCGTACCTGAGCGGCGAGGATCGGGACAGGTATCTGCACGACATGGCGATCATGCAGCGCTATGCTGCCCTGAACCGACAGACCATCCGGGACTGCATCCTGGACGGGCTGAAGCTCCACGAGGCGGAGTTCTTCACCACCGTCCACAACTACATCGACCTGGAGCACGGCATCCTGCGCAAGGGCGCAGTCTCCGCCCGGGCGGGCGAGCGCCTGCTGATCCCCTTGAATATGCGGGACGGTGCCTTGATCTGCGTCGGTCTGGGCAACGACGACTGGAACCAGAGCGCGCCCCACGGCGCCGGTCGCTTGTTCAGCCGCTCCCAGGCGGAGAGCAGCTTTACGCTTTCTGCCTTCAGGCAGAGCATGGAGGGCATCTACAGCTCCACTGTCAGCCGGGATACCCTCGACGAGTGCCCCATGGCCTACAAGGACCCACAGACCATCATCTCTGCCATCGGCGACACCGTCCGCATCGAGAAGCAGCTCCGCCCGATCTACAACTTCAAATCCAGTGACCGGTTCACGGGCAATAAGAAATAATCTTAAAACCCCATAAGCTGAAACAAAGATTTGCGAGATGGAATTGTGTCAGGCCTGGGGCTTTCCGCAGCGCATCCTGGAGCGATATGGTCAATGGAAGCAGCAGCATGGCACATTTTCAGCCCCAAAGATTGTCTGATTCCTGTTGGGATTTCGTATAAAGCTCCACCTGCAAAAAGAGGCGTTGTCTCTTCCGGCCCGAGGGTCGGCTTGAGACAACGCCTCTTTTGATTGAAACCAAAAGGTTTAACGCTTCTTCATCAGCTCGCGCATCCGCTGGCTGTGGTCCAAAATACGCTTACGCATCCGGAGATTCTGGGGGGTGACCTCCAGCAGCTCGTCGTCGGCCAGGTACTCCAGACACTGTTCCAGAGAGAAGACCCGGGGAGGCGTCAGGCGTATGGCATCGTCGGAGCCGGCGGCTCGCATATTGGTGAGCTGCTTCTTTTTGCAGACGTTGACCGTCATATCCTCGTTGCGGCTGCAGGCCCCCACAATCATACCGGCGTAGACCGGAATGCCGGGACTGATGAACATGGTGCCGCGATCCTGTACGCCACCGATGCCGTAGGCGGTGGTTTCGCCGGTTTCGTGGGCTACGAGGGAGCCGGTCTTCCGGCGCTCAATTTCGCCCTTCAGAGGAGCGTAGGAATCCAACACTGAGGACATGACGCCTTCGCCGTGGGTATCCGTCAAAAACTCGCTGCGGTAGCCGAACAGCCCCCGGGACGGAACCAGGAATTCCACGCGGTAACGACTGCCCATGGGGGTCATAGAGACAAGGTCTCCCTTGCGCTGGCCGATTTTTTCAATGACTGCGCCCATATAGGCCTCGGGCACGTCTGCAACCATGCGCTCAATGGGTTCGCACTTTACACCGTCAACGACTTTGGTCAGAACGCGGGGGGTGGAAACCGCCAGCTCAAAGCCCTCGCGCCGCATGGTCTCAATGAGAATGGACAGGTGCATCTCGCCGCGCCCGGCCACGTTGAAGGCGTCGGTACCCTGCTCGGTGACGTGGAGAGAAACATCCTTTAACAGCTCCCGTTCCAGACGGTCCCGCAGGTTGCGGGAGGTGACATACTTGCCCTCTCTGCCGGCAAATGGGCTGTCATTGACGGCAAAGGTCATTTCAATGGTGGGGTCGGAGATCTTGACGAAGGGCAGGGGCTCTATGTTCAGCGAGTCGCAGATCGTTCTGCCGATGGTAATATCGGAAATTCCGGAGAAGGCGACAATCTCACCGGCGCTTGCCTCCTGTATGGGGGTTCTGCCCAGACCGTCGAAGGCGTAGAGGGAAACAATTTTGCCCTTCTGCTGCAGACTTTCGTCGTGGTAGTCGCAGATCGTGACCTCCTGGTTCTGGCGAATTGTGCCCCGCTCGATGCGGCCGATGCAGATTCTGCCCACATAATCGTTGTAGTCCAGAGAGGACACCAGCATTTGCAACGGGGCGTCGGCATCGCCCTGGGGGGCAGGAATGTAACTCACGATTGTGTCAAACAGCGGGATCAGATCCTTGCCCAATTCGATGGGGCTGTAGGAGGAAATGCCCTGCCGGGCTGAGCAGAAGATGGTGGGGGAATCAAACTGCTCCTCTGTGGCATCCAGATCCAGCAGCAGCTCCAGCACCTCATCCATGACTTCCTCAACACGGGCGTCGGGACGGTCAATTTTGTTGATAACCACAATGACTTTGTGGCCCAGCTCCAGCGCCTTTTGCAGGACGAAGCGGGTCTGGGGCATTGGCCCCTCTGCGGCATCTACCAGCAGCAGAACACCGTTGACCATTTTCAGAATTCGCTCGACCTCGCCGCCGAAGTCAGCGTGGCCCGGAGTGTCAACGATGTTGATCTTATAGTCCTTATAGTGAACTGCGGTGTTTTTTGCAAGAATGGTGATGCCGCGCTCGCGTTCCAGATCGCCGGAATCCATGACCCGGTCCACCACTGCCTGATTTTCCCGGTAGATGCCGCCCTGCTTGAGCATTTCATCCACAAGGGTAGTCTTGCCGTGGTCAACGTGTGCGATGATTGCAATGTTTCGAATCTTATCCTGTGGGACCATTTTTTGTTCTCCCCTTTCATATAACTTTGAGAATATAGCATACCCCATCAAAATTTGCAAGCCCTTTCAGGCAATTAATAAAAATTTTTTGTCAAACCCGGTCAAACTGAAAAAAAATAAGGAAAAAAAAATAAATATTACGGTGGAATTCTTCGAATGCTTGTGCTATAATGTATGCGGAAGAATTTGGAGATTTGGCGGGTAGACCCCGCCGAGCCTTCCCATTATCATAACCGGAGGATATATTCTATGGCTAAAAAAGTTCGAATCACCGAAACGGTCCTTCGTGACGCCAATCAGTCTCTGATGGCCACCCGCCTGCCCTACTCCGACTTCGAGGACATCCTCGAAACAATGGATAAGGCAGGCTATTATTCCGTCGAATGCTGGGGCGGTGCTACTTTTGACTCCTGCCTGCGCTATCTGGGCGAGGATCCCTGGGAGCGTCTGCGCAACATCCGCAAGCATATGCCCAACACCAAGCTGCAGATGCTGCTGCGCGGTCAGAACCTGCTGGGCTACAAGCACTACCACGACGACGTTGTGGAGAAGTTTGTGGAGCTTGCGGTCAAAAACGGCATTGACATCATTCGTATCTTCGACGCACTGAATGATTTCCGCAACATCGAAACCGCCCTCAAGGCTGTTAAAACCTTCTCCAAAAAATATAACCGGCATGTCATTGCGTCCGGCTGCATCTCCTACACCCAGAGCCCGGTGCACACCGTTGAAAAATACGTTGAGATGTGCAAGAAGCTGGTGCAGATGGGCTTTGAAAGCATCTGCCTCAAGGATATGGCGGGCACCATGAGCCCCTACGAGGCGGAGCACCTGATCAAGGGCATCAAGAAGGCCCTGCCCAACGTCCCCGTGATTCTTCACACCCACTGCACCACCGGCATGGCCTATATGACCGTCACCAAAGCAATCGAGTCCGGCGTGGACGTGATTGACTGCGCCACCTCCTGCTTCTCCAACGGCACTTCTCAGCCTGCCACAGAATCCATGTTCTACGCCCTGCAGCAGTACGGCATTGATTCCGGCCTGAACGAGAAGGCCATCAACCAGGTCAACGATTTCTTCAAGCCCGTGAAGCAGAAGTACATCGACAAGGGCACTTTGTCTCCCAAGTCCATGGGCACAGACGCCCAGGCGCTGGTCTACAAGGTCCCCGGCGGTATGCTCTCCAACATGATTGCAAACCTCACCGACATGGGTGCTATGGATAAGTTCGACGCCGCTCTGGCGGAAATTCCCGCAGTCCGTAAGGATCTGGGCTATCCGCCCCTGGTTACGCCCCTGTCTCAGATGGTGGGCAATCAGGCGGTTACCAACGTTCTGGTGGGCGAACGCTACAAGAACATCTCCAACGAGGTAAAGAATTACTTCAAGGGTGAGTACGGCATTGCCCCCGCCCCCGTGAGCCAGGAGCTGCAGGACAAAATCCTCGGCGCCGGCAACAAGCCCGTTGACTGCCGCGTTGAAGACGCCAAGCGCACCGGCGCCGACTTTGCAAAGGCAAAGGAAGAACTGGGGGATCTGGCCAAATCCGACGAGGATGTGATGAGCTATATCTGCTACCCCAAGCAGGCCAGAGAGTTCTTTGAAAAGCGCAAGGCGAAGGAAGAGAACATCGCCACCTACACGATTGAGGCGATGTAAGGAGGAGGAGCCGCCATGCAGATTATGATGGATGTTGCCGCCTCCGGCACGATGATACCTTTCAGCGACAACTTGATTACCGCCCTGCTGGGCTATGGCGTGGTTTTTGCCGGCCTGATGATTCTGATGGCGATTGTCTACGCCCTCGGCGCCTTCTTCAAGTCCGATCTCGGGCATCGCAAGGCTGTGGCCTCCGCCCTGGCGGCCAACGGCAAGCACATTGCCCCCGCTGCCGTGGGAGCTGAACAGCCGCAGGGTACGCCTGCTCCCGGCACTGCCGGCGAAATCAAGCTCTTCGACGTGCCTGACAAGGAGGCTGCCATGATTATGGCGATCGTTGCAGATCAGATGGGCAAGCCCCTGAACGAGCTGCGCTTCAAGTCCATTAAGGAGGTCAAATAAGATGAAATATAAGGTTACACTCAACGGACGAACTTACGAGGTTGAGGTTGAAGCCGGCAAAGCAATGCTGGTCAATGAATATGAGGCTTATGCCCCCGCGCCTGCGGCCCCCGCAGCCCCTGCCGCAG